>JAYTHL010000470.1:0-10038 GCA_043732605.1 Rhizobacter sp.
GCTGCCGCCGGTACGCGAATAGATCGCGGTGTTGATGCCGAGCAAGTTGCCAGCCGCATCGACCAGCGCGCCACCGGAGTTGCCGGGGTTGATCGCGGCGTCGGTCTGAATGAAGTTCTCGAAGGTGTTGATGCCGAGCTTGTTGCGCCCGAGCGCGCTGACGATGCCCGAGGTCACGGTCTGGCCGACATCGAACGGGTTGCCGATGGCGAGCACCACATCACCGACCTGCAGTTTCTCGGCGTCGCCGAAGCTGATCGTCGGCAACTTGTCGAGCTCGATCTTGAGCACCGCGACATCGGTCTCGGGGTCGGTGCCGACGAGTTTGGCGCGGGCCTGCCGGCCGTCGGTCAGCATGACCTCGATGTCATCGGCGCCGTCGATCACGTGGTTGTTGGTCAGCAGGTAGCCATCGGCGGAGACGATCACGCCCGAGCCGAGGCCGACCTGCGGTTCGGCGCGCGACGGGTGCGCGCGGTCGCCGAAGAAGAACTGGAACACCGGGTCGTCGCTGCGCGCGCTGCGGGCCGGCGCCTTGCTCGCGGTGATGCTGACGACGGCCGGCGAGGCGCGTTTGGCGGCTGCGCTGTAGCTCGTGACCGCACCGCCCGAGGGCGACACCGGCAGCGGTTGCGTCGGGCTGGCGGCGATCGAGGCGATGACCGGCACCGCGCCATTGGCGCCGCGCCGAACCCACTCGGGCTTGAGCGTCGCGACGACGAACAGCACCGCCACCGCAACGGTGACGGCCTGCGAGAAAACAAGCCAGGTTTTGCGCATGAACACTCGTGTGAAGCCGCCGGTCGAGGGATCGCGGCGGGTGCCCGAATTATCGGCGATGCGTCACGCGGTGGTGTGTGCGCGGCGGCGAGTCGCGACAATGCAGGGATGACGCTCCAGCCGAACTCATCCTCACTTGCGCCGATCGCCCTGACGATGGGCGACGCCTGCGGCATCGGCCCCGAGATCATCGCCAAATTGTTCCGCGGGCTGGCCAGCGTCGGCTGTGTCGTGCTGGGTGATGTCGGCGTGATGCGGCGCGCGGCGGCTTTCACCGGCGGCAGGCTCGCGGTCGGACGCATCGAGCGCGCGAGCGACGCGTGGGATGCGCCGCCGAACTGCGTGCCGGTGCTGCAGGTCGACGGCCTGCCGAGCGATTTGATGATGGCGCCCGTTGGGCAGGCCGACGCGCGTGCCGGTGCGGCGGCTGCGTCGTGCATCGCGCGGGCCGTCGAGCTCGCGCGCACCGGTGAGATCGCAGCGATCGTCACCGCGCCGATCCACAAGGCAGCGCTGGCCGCCGCCGGTGTCGGCTACCCCGGCCACACCGAGATGCTGCAGGCGCTCGCTGCGCCTGGTGCCGATCCGCCACCGGTGCGGATGATGCTGGCCAACGACGAGTTGCGCACGGTGCTGGTGACGATTCACATGTCGTTGCGGCGCGCGATCGATGCGGTCACGTTCGATGCCGTGCGCGAGACGATCCTGATCGCCCACCGCAGCGCTGCGGCTTGGGGCATGAAGGTGCCGCGCATCGCCGTGGCGGGGTTGAATCCGCACGCCGGCGAGGGCGGGCTGTTCGGTGACGAGGAGCTGCGCATCATCGCGCCGGCGATCGCCTCGGCGCGCGCCGAAGGTGTCGACGTGCACGGTCCGTTCGCGCCCGACACCGTCTTCATGCGCGCGCGCAACGCGCCGGGTCATCCCGGCGAGTTCGACGTCGTCGTCGCCATGACGCACGACCACGGCCTGATCCCGGTGAAGTACCTGGGCGTCGAGCACGGCGTCAACGTCACGCTCGGGCTGCCATTCGTTCGCACCAGCCCCGATCACGGCACCGCGTTCGACATCGCCGGCACGGGTCGCGCCGATCCTGCGAGCTTCGCCGCTGCCGTGCGCATGGCGCGCACGCTCTCGACCGCCTGACGCGAGTCAGTGCCGGGTCGGCGTGCCGAGCTCGGCGAGCTGCTTCCTGGCCCGGCGCGTCGCGCGCTCCATCAGGTAGGCGCTCTCGACCGCGCGGAAGCGCCCGGCCTCGCACATCCGCGCCAGCATGCGCGAGGTCATCGAGATCGTTTCCTGGTGCTTGCCGCCGCGCGTGAAGACGAAGAAGCTGCGACCCGAGCTGACGTGCGCGAGTTGCACCTTCTGCCACTCGTCCTTCAGGTGCATCTGGTAGGCGAAGCCGATCTTGATGTGGTCGATGAGCTGGGCGCCGCGCGACGGCTCGCTCGGCTCGTCGGAGCCGGTGGTCGGCGCGCCCAGCGTCGCGGCGATCGCCGCCGGGTCGAGCTGGGCCACGACCGACGGCGTCGCCGGCAGGGGCGGCTGCACGTCGGCGCTCAGATCGAGGTCGACCTTGTCGTCGCTCTCGACCGGCTCCGACCAGTCGACCGCCGCTTCCTGGATCAGGCCGACCTGCTTCGCCTCCTCCGCCGTGAAGCGCCGCTCGATGACCTCCGGCGCGACCTCCGGGACCGCGTCGGTGCGCATGTAGCTCTCGGTGGACGGCACCGGAATCGAGAACACCGCCTCGAGCTGCTTGACCATCAGGTTGTGGTCGAGCTCCGAGAGCGCCTGGCCCTTCAGAGATTCGGCGTGCGCCGGCAGGAGCTTGCCGAAGAATTCCTTCTGCGCCGCCTCCGGCCAGCCGATGAGTCGCATGCCTTCGTTGAGGTCCTTCATCAGCGGAGGCAGCTGCATCAGGAATTTCTTCCTGAACATCGGCGAGCCTTTGGGCTGGATGCTCATCACCAAGTCGGTGCCGACGCGCCGGTAGCGCTTGGCGCGGTCCGAATCGGCGCCGTCGCGGCGCGTCGCGAGCACCAGCGCCTGGCTCCAGACCTGGGCCAGGAAGTTGAGCAGGTACGCGGGCAGCTGCAGCGGATTGAGCGAGGCCTGCAGCTGCAGCATGTAGCGCTGCTGGATGCGCAGCTCCGACTCCTTGGCGTCGAGCACGACGGCCGCGCCGCTCTGCTCGATCACGCCGTCGTTCTGCTCGGCGATGAAGCGCTCGAGCTCGGTGACCTTGGTCGCGTAGAGATCGATCTGGTCGAAGTCGCCCTCGACGATCTCGTCGACGAGCTTGCGCACGCGGGTCAGGAATTTCGCGCCCGGGCCGACGTCGAACTCGTCGAAGGCGTTGGCGAGCGAGGCGATGCGGTTGATGAATCGACGCACCGGATGGCGCCGCGTCGAGAAGAAGGTCGAGTCGCTGAGCGCAACGCGCAGCACCGGCAACTGCAGCCGCGCGATCTCGCGCGCCATCTGCGGCGGCACGCGCGAATCGGAAAGGATCTGGTCGAACAGGCTGCCGACGACGTCGATCACCATGTGATCGAGCTTGCCGGTCGAGGCCTGGATGAGCTCCTCGCGGTGGGCGCGGATGAGGTTGACGGCCATCAGGCCGGTCAGCTCCTCGCCCATCTGGCCGCCGCCGCTGCCTGCGCTGCCGTCGATCATCGACGCGCCGCCGCGCGACGAGTCGGTTCCGACGCCGCTGCGCGACGAGAGCGTGCTTCTCTCGGCGCCACTCAGGCTGCCGGAATAGCGCGGGTTTGCCGTCGCGCCAGCGCGCGCACCCGCGACCGAACCCAGTCGGGCAGACACCGCCGGACCGCCGCCCGGCGACCGCGCGGGGTCGAGCTCGCCCGGTTGGCTGGCGATGGCCGTGAGGCGCCGCAGCAGCGTCATGAGCTGCTGGTCGGCCGCTGCATTCACGCGTGCCCGCGAGGCGTTGCTGCGCGGCGCCGGCTCGCTGTCGCGGATGCTGTCGATCGGCGGCGCGCGGCCGGGAAAGGCCGTCGCCAGGGCGCGCCGGTGCGCGGCAAGCAGGTCCATCTCGCTGTCCGACTCCGAGACCGATTCGATCTCGCCGTAGTGGCCGCCGCGCGAGGAGAGGCGGCCGTCGCGCAGGACCTGGTAGCCGGAATCGGCGCCGCCGACCTGGTTGCCCGGACCCTCGACCGTGCGCACCGTCAGGGTCACCGGGCGCACGCCGCGCTCCTGGAACATGCGCAGGATCTCTTCGTAGCACTGCGGCATGACCTGGGCCATCGCCTGGCCGAGCTCGCGCGTCAGCAGGCGCCGGCTCTCGCGATCGCCGGAGATGGCCTCGATGCCGTGATGCAGCGAGGCGCCGATGAGCTCGGCCCGCAGCGGATTGCGCTCGTCGTCGGCCCGGCCGAGGTTGAGCAAGGTACCGGTGTACGCGGCCAGATCGCGCAGCTGCCATTCACACTCGTGCGAGATCGCCTGGCCGAGCCGCACGAAGTTCATCTGCTCCTCGACTTCCTTCTCGTCGACGAGGCTGAGCGACTGCCAGTCGGCCGACTCGAGCTTCCTCTTGTTGTCGGGGCGGGGCTGGATCTCCTTGATGACCTTTTCGCGCAGCGAGTCGAAGAACGCGTTCTGGAACGAGCCGAGGTTCCGGCGCAATTCCTGCTGGGTCAGGATGATCTGATCACGCTCCGAGATCTTGAGCGAGCCCTGCGCGAGAACGGTGAGGTTCTCGGCCACGTGCGTGGCCGCCGACGTCGCCGCCGTGCGAATCAGGTTGACGGCCGCGTCGAGCGTGGCCTGGGCTCGCGGATCGATCGGGTTCATCAGGCGTCGGGCCGACGTCGGCGGCAAATTCCTCGATGGCGGGCAGATACTTTCCTAGTATGAGCCCAAAGATCGAGCATCCGCCCGGCACTGCGTCACGCTGGAGGGGGCGCAGGCACACGGCCGGGGCGCCTTCTCAGCGGCGCAGCGAATCGCGGATTTCGCGCAGGAGGACGACGTCTTCGGGCGTCGCGGCAGCCGGCGGCGTCGCGTTGCGCAGGCGGTTGATCTGCTTGACCATCATGAAGATGATGAGCGCCAGGATCACGAAGTTGAGCGCCACGGTCAGGAAATTGCCGTAGGCGAGGAGCGGCACGCCGGCCTTGGTGAGCGCCTCGTAGGTCATCGGCCCGGAGTAGCCCGTCGGCGGCGGCGCGAGGACGACGAAGTAGTTGGAAAAGTCCAAGCCGCCCAGCACCCGCCCGATCACCGGCATGATGATGTCCTTGACCAGCGAATCGACGATCTTCGCGAAGGCCGCGCCGATGATCACGCCGACCGCGAGATCGACGACGTTTCCCTTCGATGCGAACTCCTTGAACTCGGTTGCCAACCCCATCGTCTTCTCCCCGTTTTCTCGTGGCGGGTCGGCCTCGGATGCCGACCCGGGGGGCAAGTATTCCTCGCCTCGGGTACAAGTCAAGTGCGCCGGCCGCCCGCCTTCGCTCGCTTGACGCGTCCGCTAGAATTCCGGGTTGACTTTCCGCTGTCTCATTCGAGATGTGTCCAGCGACATGAGTGACCTACAAGCATGAGTGACCAGAAGATCGACGGTGGCAAGCGCACCTGGATCATCGCCTCGAGTTGTGCCGGTGCCGTGGGTGCAGGCTTTCTGGCCGTGCCCTTCGTCAGCGCATTCGAGCCTTCGGAGCGCGCGCGTGCCGCCGGTGCAGCCGTCGAGGCCGACATCAGCGCCCTGAAGCCGGGCGACATGATGACCGTCGAATGGCGCGGCAAGCCGGTGTGGATCGTGCGGCGCACGCCCGAGCAGCTCGCCGAGCTGCCCAAGCTCGACAGCCAGCTCGCCGACCCGAAGTCGCTGAGGAAGCCCGACGAATTCACCCCGCCGTACGCCCGCAACGAAGACCGGTCGATCAAGCCCGAGTACCTCATCGTCGTCGGCATCTGCACCCACCTCGGCTGCTCCCCGATAAGCAAGTTCACGCCGGGCCCGCAGGCCTCGCTGCCCGACAACTGGGCGGGCGGGTTTCTGTGCCCGTGCCACGGCTCGACCTTCGACCTGGCCGGCCGCGTCTACAAGAACAAGCCCGCGCCCGACAACCTGGAGGTCCCGCCGCACATGTACCTGTCGGACAGCAGGATCCTCATCGGAGAGGAAAAGCGTGCCTGAGCAGCGTCCCACGATCTCCAGGAGCACGATCCATGGCTGAAATGCAAACCGCGCCGGCCGGCGCTGGCGCCGGGCAGCGGCTGCTGACGTGGGTCGACAACCGGTTCCCGCTCTCGAAGCTCTACAACGAGCACCTGGGCCAGTACTACGCGCCGAAGAACTTCAACATCTTCTACGTCTTCGGGGCGCTCTCGATGCTCGTGCTGGTGATGCAGATCCTCACCGGCATCTTCCTGACGATGAACTACAAGCCCGACGCGGCGCGGGCGTTCGAGTCAGTCGAATACATCATGCGCGACGTGCCATGGGGCTGGCTCGTGCGCTACATGCACTCGACCGGCGCGTCGGCGTTCTTCATCGTCGTCTACCTGCACATGTTCCGTGGCCTCATCTACGGCTCGTACAGGAAGCCGCGCGAGCTGATCTGGCTGTTCGGCTGCGGCATCTTCCTGTGCCTGATGGCCGAGGCCTTCATGGGCTACCTCCTGCCCTGGGGCCAGATGAGCTACTGGGGTGCGCAGGTGATCGTCAACCTGTTCTCCGCGGTGCCCTTCGTCGGCCCGGATCTGGCGCTCCTGATCCGCGGCGACTACGTCGTCGGCGACGCGACGCTCAACCGCTTCTTCAGCTTCCACGTCATCGCCGTGCCGCTGGTGCTGCTCGGCCTCGTCGCCGCGCACATCATCGCGCTGCATGAAGTGGGCTCGAACAATCCCGACGGCGTCGAGATCAAGGCAACGAAGGGCGCTGACGGTCATCCCCTCGACGGCATTCCCTTCCATCCGTTCTACACGGTGCACGACATCTTCGCGGCGAGCGTGTTCCTCTTCATCTTCAGCGCCGTCATCTTCTTCGCGCCGGAAGGCGGCGGCTACTTCCTCGAGTTCAACAACTTCATCGAGGCCAATCCGCTGAAGACGCCGGCCCACATCGCACCGGTCTGGTACTTCACGCCGTACTACTCGATGCTGCGCGCGACCACCGACCTGATGGTCAACGTGCTTGCCGGCCTGCTCGCGCTCGGGGCCGTGCTCGCGATCCTGCGCGGAGGCTTCGGCGCGATGGCCAAGGTCGGCCTCGCGATCGCGGCGCTCGTCGCGGTGTTCCTGCTCAAGACCTTCGATGCCAAGTTCTGGGGTGTCGTCGTCATGGGCGGCGCGGTGATGATTTTGTTCGTCCTGCCCTGGCTCGATCGCAGTCCCGTCAAGTCGATCCGCTACCGGCCCGACTGGCACAAGTACGTCTACGGCGTATTCGTGGCGTTCTTTATCGTCCTTGGCTACCTCGGCTCGCAGCCGCCATCGGCCGCAGGCAACTGGGTCTCGCAGGCAGGCACGCTCGTCTACTTCGGCTTCTTCCTGCTGATGCCGTGGTGGAGCCGCATGGGCACATTCAAGCCCGTGCCGAGCCGCGTCACCTTCCAGGGTCACTGATCGTTCGCGAGATGCGCCTGTCGATGAAAACTCTTCTGATCCGCCTGCTGGTCGCTCTCGGCCTCGCGCTGCCCTTCGTGGCGTCACACGCCAACGAGGGCGGCTATCCGTGGGACAGCTTCCCGAAGGAGAAGATGACCGACCGGGCGGCGCTCCAGAACGGCGCCCGGATCTTCGTCAACTACTGCCTCAACTGCCACTCGGCCTCGTACATGCGCTACAACCGCATGAACGACATCGGCCTCACCGACGACGAGATCAAGAAGAACCTGCTGTTCGCAGGCGAGAAGGTCGGCGACACGATGAAGGTCACGCTCGACCCGAAGCAGGCCAAGGCCTGGCTCGGCGCAGCGCCGCCGGATCTCTCGGTCATCGCCCGATCGCGTGCCGAGATCGGCAAGGGCAGCGGCGCCGACTATCTCTACACGCTCTGGCGGACTTTCTATCGCGACGACACCAAGCCGACCGGCTGGAACAACCTGGCCTATCCCGGCATCGCCATGCCGCACGCGCTCTGGCAACTGCAGGGCGAGCGCCGCGCGAAGTTCGTCGAGGTCAAGAATCCGCACGAGGAAGGCAAGACCGAGGAACGCTTTGCCGGCTTCGAGCAGATCACGCCGGGCACGCTCAGCGACCTGCAGTACGACGAGGCGATCGGCGACCTGGTGGCCTACCTGCAGTGGATGGGCGAGCCGGCGCAAGGCACGCGCGTGCGCATCGGCGTCGGCGTCCTGGTCTTCCTCGGCCTGCTCGTGCTGCTGACCTGGCGACTGAACGCGTCGTACTGGAGAAACGTTCACTAGCCCCGCTGCCGCCTCATCGGGCGGCACGTCCGAGGCGAAGCCGGCTACGAGCCCGCTTCGCCTTCTGCATTTTTCTCATTGGGAGTCTCGATCATGATGGTGCTCTATTCCGGAACCACCGACCCGTATTCGCACCGCTGCCGCTTCGTGCTCTTCGAGAAGGGCATGGACTTCGAGATCCGCGACGTCGACCTCTTCGCCAAGCCGGAAGATATCGCGTTGATGAACCCATACAACGAGGTGCCGATCTTGGTCGAGCGTGACCTCATCCTGTATGAATCGCACATCATCAACGAGTACATCGACGAGCGCTTCCCGCATCCGCAGCTGATGCCGGGCGACCCGGTGGCGCGCGCCCGTGTGCGGCTGTTCTTGTTCAACTTCGAGAAGGAGCTGTTCGCGCACGTGAACATGCTCGAATCGCGCGGCATGAAGGGCACCGACAAGCAGCTCGAAAAAGCGCGCTCGCAGATCCGAGACCGGCTCACGCAACTCGCACCGATCTTCCTGAAGAACAAGTACATGCTCGGCGACGATTTCTCGATGCTCGACGTGGCCATCGCGCCGCTGCTCTGGCGCCTCGACTACTACGGCATCGACATGTCGAAGAACGCCGTGCCGCTCCTGAAGTACGCCGAGCGCATCTTCTCGCGCCCTGCCTACATCGAGGCGCTGACGCCGTCCGAAAAGGTCATGCGCAAGTAGTCGCAGCCGACGAGACAGCATGAGCAGTCCCCCGATCGCCCCGGCCACCTCGGGTTCGTCGACCCGGCCGTACCTCATTCGTGCGCTGCACGATTGGTGCACCGACAACGGCTTCACGCCGTACGTAGCGGTGTTCGTCGACGCGCACGTGCAAGTGCCGATCGAGTACGTCAAAAACAACGAGATCGTGCTCAACGTCGGCTTCGAGGCGACCAGCGCACTGAAGCTCGGCAATGAGAAGATTGAGTTCAGGGCGCGCTTCGGCGGCAGCTCGCGCGAGATCATCGTACCGATCGACCACGTGATCGCGATCTATGCGCGCGAGAACGGGCAGGGCATGGCGTTCCCGATGCCGAGCGAAGGGCAAGTGGGCGTGCCATCGTCGGTCAGCACCGAAACCCCCGCGGTCGTCACACCACCGCGCGCCCCGAAGCTGACGCTCACCGATGCCCCGGCACCCAAAGGCCGCGATAGCGCGGCCGGCACCGCGCCCCAACCCGAGCCGCCGCCCGAACCGCCGACGGGTGGGCGGCCGTCGTTGAAGCGCGTCAAGTAGCGCGCCGTATACTTTTGATTTGCTGCGAATGGCCTCACGCCATGCTGCGCCGGCTTAGCTCAGTTGGTAGAGCACCCGCCTTGTAAGCGGAAGGTCCCCAGTTCGAAACCGGGAGCCGGCACCACAAACTTGTCTCGATTCGGTGGCTTCTCTACCGCTGCTGAAATCAGGGAAACTTCAAGCGCGTCAATTACTTAGCGCGCTTCAGCGGACCCGTCCCCAAACCGGGCTGCGCAGAAAGCCCCCATAGTCTACTGTGTCAGACGGGGCCAACCAGCGCCAATGCAGGCCCCTCCATCACCAAACCGGCACCAAATGCCCGATGAGTGACGGCCGATATAAGGCGCGTTCGCTATCAGTTTCTGGAACTTCCAGGAGCTGAGATGGACTTGATGACGATGGCCGACGTTTGCATGGAAATGCAAGTCAGCCGAAAGACGGTGTACCGCATGATTGCTGCGGGCCTGCTGCCCGAACCGAAGCGGGTAGGCAACTTCCGACAGTTCTACTTTCGTCGGAAGGAGTTCGAAGCGCACTGCAAGAAGGCACTCCGCTGAGTCATGGCGGCTAGCGCGCAGGGCGCGA
>JAYTHL010000471.1:0-3049 GCA_043732605.1 Rhizobacter sp.
CGGCAGCGCACCCGCGCGCCGGGATGCAGATCTCGCCCGAGCAGGGCCAGTTCATGGCGCTGCTGGTGAAGCTCACCGGCGCGCGCCGGGCCCTCGAGATCGGCGTGTTCACCGGCTACAGCGCGCTGACCGTCGCCCTCGCGCTGCCCGACGACGGCGCGCTGCTCGCGTGCGACATCAGCGACGAGTACACGCGCGTCGGCCGTCCGTACTGGGAGCAGGCCGGCGTCGCGCACAAGATCGACCTGCGCCTCGCTCCCGCGCTCGTCACCCTCGACGCGTGTCTCGCCGCCGGCGAAGCCGGGCGCTACGACTTCGCCTTCATCGACGCCGACAAGGCGGGCTACGACGCGTACTACGAGCGCTGCCTGCTGCTCGTGCGCCAGGGCGGCCTCGTCGCGATCGACAACACCTTGTGGGGCGGCTCCGTCGCCAGACCCGCGACCGACGCCGACACGGTGGCCCTGCAGCAGCTCAACGCCAAGCTGCACGGCGACGAGCGCATCGACCTCTCGCTGCTGCCGATCGGCGACGGCCTGACGCTGGCGCGCAAGCGCTGAGGGCCGCCGGCGTCCGCGCATCCCGTGTCCAACCTCTGCAAGGATCCCCGGTCATGAGCACCATCACCACCCGAGACGGCGTCGAGATCTTCTAGAAGGACTGGGGCCAGGGCCAGCCGATCGTGTTCAGCCACGGCTGGCCGCTCCCGTCCGACGACTGGGACGCGCAGATGATGTGCTTCCTCCAGCACGGCTACCACGTGATCGCGCATGACCGACGCGGCCACGGCTGCTCGAGCCAGACCAGCGACGGCCACGACATGAACCACTACGCCGACGACCTGGCGGCGCTGACGACGCATCTCGATCTCAAGCAGGCGGGTGCACGTCGGCCACTCGACGGGCGGCGGCGAGGTCGTGCACTACATCGCGCGCCATGGCGAGAGTCGCGTCGCGAAGGGCATGATCATCAGCGCCGTGCCGCCGATCATGGTGAAGACGCCGGCCAATCCCGGCGGCCTTCCCGAGGATGTTTTCGATGGCCTGCAGGCGCAGGTGGCGAACAACAGGGCGCAGTTCTACCAGGACCTGCCGACGGGACCGTTCTACGGCTGCAACCGGCCCGGCGCGAAAGTCGACCAGGGCGTCGTCCTCGACTGGTGGCGCCAGGGGATGATGGGCGGCGCCAAGGCACACTACGACGGCATCGTCGCCTTCTCGCAGACCGACTTCACCGAGGACCTGAAGAAGATCAACGTGCCCGCGCTCGTGATGCTCGGCGACGACGACCAGATCGTGCCCTATGCCGACTCGGGTCAGCTCTCGGCGAAGCTCCTGAAGAACGGCCGGCTCAAGACCTACAAGGGCTTCCCGCACGGCATGCCGACGATTGAGGTGGCGACGATCAACGCTGACCTGCTCGCCTTCCTCAAGGAGTGAGCCGGCACTTTTCCGGGCAACGGTTTCAGGGACGTTTCAGGAGTCTTCAGGACGGCGACGCGCGGCACACGGACAATGCCTCCGACGGGTACGTGTCGGCAACTCGCCGAGTCGACGGCCCCATCACGGAGGCACCGGCATCGACCTGAGCCCGACACCCGGCGACGAGCCGTGGGAGAGCACGCGACCCGCACAATCGCGGGCATGAATGCTCCTTCGCCCCCGCTCGAAGTCACGCCCCGCGACCTGTCGCGCTACCGCGCCGGCAACACGGGCATCGACTACGTCCACCGCTTCGCGTCGGGCCACCCCGGGCCGCACGTGATGATCAACGCGCTGACCCACGGCAACGAGTTCTGCGGCATGGTGGCCGTGTGCAGCCTGCTCGACAGCGGCGTCCGGCCGAAGATCGGCACCCTGACGCTGAGCTTTGCCAACGTCGCCGCCTACGAGACCTTCGACGCCGCGAAGCCGTTCGACAGCCGGCTGATCACGCACAACCTCAACCGCATCTGGTCGCAGGCGTGGCTCGACGGCGGCGAGGACAGCGTCGAGTTGCGCCGCGCGCGCGAGATGCGTCCTGCGGTGGCCGCGGCCGACCACATCCTCGACATCCATTCGACGAGCCAGGACGTGGTGCCGTTCTGGGTCTACCCGGCGTTCGCGCGCAACGCGGCGGTGGCGCTGGCGTTGCCGCGACCGGAGGTGCACCTGGTCATGCCCGCAGGGCTTGGGTCGGGCACGCCGTTGATCCAGCACGGCGCGCATGCTGGCGCAGACGGTCCCGGCGCCGCGTTGGTCGCCGAATGCGGCCAGCACTTCAAGCAGGCGACCGCCGACGTCGCGTGCGAGGTCGCGCTCGATTTCCTCGGCCACTTCGGGATGATCGATCGCGCCGTCGCTGCGCCAGCGCCGTCGCCGCGGCGCTTCGAGCTGCTGCGCACGCACGTGATCCAGAACGAGAGCTTCGCCTTTGCGCGCCCTGTGATCGGCTTCGAGACCTTCGCTGCCGGCGAGCTCATCGCCAGTGACGGACCGCTGGAGGTCCGCGCGCCGTGCGACGACTGCACGATCTTCATGCCGGCGCGCGTGGCCGTCGTCGGCAGGGAAGGCGTCTACCTGACGCGACCGCTGCCCTGATCGCCAGGCAGGCCGCCGGCCAGGGCGCGCGTGGATCAAGGCAGACCCTGATCCGTCCGCCACACCGGCGACCGCATATTTTCCGCGCGAATGCTCGCATCCACCGAGAAGGACGGTCCCCATGCGCTACAACACGACGACCCTGAGTCTCGCCATCGCCGCTGCGTTCGTCGCCGGCGTCGTGGCCTCGCCCATCGCCCAACACGCGCTGGCCGACGCCCATGCCGAATCCGCGCCGCTCGCGCCGGCGATGATCGATCTGATGGCGATGAAGCATGCCGACCTGCCGACGACGGGCAATCCGGAGATGAACGCCAAGGGCCTCGTCGTCACCGACAACGCGACGATCGGCATCCAGTCGGGCAACGTCGCCAAGCACAACCACCCCAAGACCGACGAGATCCAGTACATCCTCGAAGGCAGCGGCGCGATGTGGCTCGGCGGCGAGCGCAAGGACTTCAAGCCCGGCA
>JAYTHL010000472.1:0-26311 GCA_043732605.1 Rhizobacter sp.
GGGCCTGCACCCGGGCCTGCAGCATGTACACCGCGCTGTCGAGATTGACGCGCATCACCTCGCGGTACGCATCGGCGCCCGTGCGATGCAGCGGCACGATCAGCGTGCTGCCGACGCAATGCGCGGGCGACGAGGGCGCGGCGCCGAGCATCGACCGGCAGGACGGCAGCGCCGTGGCGGAGCCTTCCGGCGTGGTGGTGTCGGCGACGATGCGGGCGTCGGCCTCGACCGTCGCGAGCGGCACGGCGTCGCGTCCCACGGCGGCGACGCGCAGGCCTGCTGCGCGCAATCGCGCGACCACTTCCCGGCCGATCCCGCCGCGCGCGCCGCTCACCAACGCGACGCCGTTCGGCGTCGCGCTCATCCCTTCTTGGCCCAGGCGCTGCACCAGCCCATCGCGGCGACCTGCTTGCCCGCGAACAGCGGGCACGGACCGGCGGCATCGCCCGCCTTGCCCTGGTACAGCGCGCAGGTGCTGCACGCCTGACCGGCGGCGTACTTCGGGTATTTCTTGGCGTCGGCCTTGGTCGCGTCGGCGACGTAGCCGAGCGCCTGGGCCTGCGGGTCCTTCTCGTCGAGCTTCGGCTGGGCCTGCGCGTGGGCGCCGGTGCTGATCGCGGCAGCGGTCGCTGCAGCCGTGATGAGGAGAACGCGACGGGTGGGGTTCATGGTGTGTCCGATCGAGAGGAGAGGTGAAGGCAAAGTGCGGGCAATCAGTGGACCGCTTGCGGCAACGGCTCGTCCGCCGTCGCCGGACGCTCGCGATCCAGGTCGGCGGCGATGGTGTCGGCGAGCTCGTCGCCGGAGCACCACGCGGCCTGCACCGTGCCGTCGCCGAACGCATCGCCGCAGACGCCGAGCCCGAGGCCCGCGTCCCACGCGCAGTCGCCGTGACCCTGGACCGGGAGCTGCGGCATGGCGTAGCGCCAGCGGTGGACGCTCTGGTGATGCCATGTCGACTGCGGGCCCGAAGGCAGCAGCTTTGCCAGCTCGGTACGGAGCGCGTCGCAGACGTCCGACGGATCGCCTTCGAGGCGAGCCGCGCTCCACTCCGGCGTGGCATGCGCCACCCAGTGCGCCAGCCCGTTCGTCGTGTGGCGGCCAGCCTTGCGATCGTTGCGCACGATGGTTGCCAGCGGGCCGCGTTGCAACTCGGCCGCATCCCACGGCCAGTCGACGTCGTCGGTGACCGCCATCAGCGTCCAGCAGGGCGCCATCGGCACGTCGGCGAGGGCGGTGGCCCATGCGTCCTCGTGGCCCGCCAGCAGAAGCGCGGCCTGGGCGGCCGGCGTGGCGACGATGACCTGGTCGAACAGGCCCGTGGTGCAGCCATGGGCGAGCACGAGCTCCCAACGTTCGCCGATGCGATGCAGACGCGTCACCGACGACTCCAGGCGGATCGGCACGTCGCTCAGCAGGTGGCCGCAGAGGGCGCGCATGTCGGGCGCCGCCACCCAGCGATCGCGCAGTGGCGCGTCCGGAAATGTCGCGTGGACGCGGACGCGCCACGGCGTCGCCAGACCGAGCGCCTGGGCCCGACGCAGCACGGCGCGAAAGCGCGGACGGCTTGCGGCGAAGTGCGGTGTGCCGTGGTCGAGCTGGACCGATCGCCCGTGGCCCTCGCCGTCGATCCACCGCACGCGGCGCGTGGCCATCCTGCCGCCGACGGCGCGCGACTTGTCGAAGACGGTCACATCGAAGCCCGCACGCAGGAGACCGGCGGCGCAGGCGGCGCCGGCCATGCCGGCACCGACGATCGCGACGCGGGGGGGTTCCTGAAGAAATGACATCATCTTTGTCGTCATGTTGACTCAATAATAGATGAATTGACTCGCTAAACGAAGCGGTCGATGGCCTGGATCCTCATATTTTCGCGATTCAAAACCGCCTCAAATTAAATCGACCACGAATCCACCGCAATCGCCCGTCACGACTCGGCTCCATGAGACCCGGGTCGCCCGGGGGTTCGCCTGCGCCGCCGAGGCGTCGAACCACGCAAATCGCCGGAGATCGCCGGCGCCGAACCGCGTGGGCGTATCGAGGTAGCGGCTGCTGCTTGCAGCGAGACCAGCCTGATCGCCTGCGGTGAAGAATCCGGTGGTGGAGCTCCAGCCCGCGACGAAATCTCCGAACTTCGTTCCGGTCCCCCGCGACTCGAAGCTTTCCTGCACGAAGACCTGGCCAGCACCCGACCCGTGCAGACGACCGCTATGACCGCGGCCATGGACCTGATCGCTCGCACGTGGATCACCCCGGTTGAGTCCGCCAACGATGTGCCGGCGAGACGCGGACAAGTATCCGGCGGAAAGATCCTCGCATGGCGCGACGTCTCCCCTTGGACAGAGGGGGCCTGGTCGCGGCCTTGGAACGTGTCTCAGGCCGGCTGGTACGCGAGCCGCACGTAGATCGGTGCGAACGCCTCGGCCTGGGTCACCTCGAGCAGGTGCTCGCGCGCCAGCTCGAGCAGGGCGATGAAGGTGACGACGACGACGGGCGCGCCGCGCTGGACGTCGAAGAGATCCTCGAACAGCGCGAAGCGGCGGCCCTGCAGCGCGCGCAGGACGATGCTCATGTGCTCGCGCACGTTCAGATGCTCGCGCGAAACCAGATGGTGCGCGTTCAGTTTGGCGCGCTTGACGATCTCGATCCAGGCGTTGTGCAGATCGATCGCATCGACGTCGGGCAGGCGCAGGGCCGGCGTGTCGTCGACGGCCACGCGCGCGCGCTGGAAGTCGCGGCCGAGCAGCGGCAGCGCGTCGAGCCGGGCGGCGGCGAGCTTCATCTGCTCATACTCGATCAGCCGGCGCACGAGCTCGGCGCGCGGATCGTCGGGCTCCTTGCCGTCGGCGTTCTTCCGCGCCGGCAGCAGCATGCGCGACTTGATCTCGATCAGCATCGCCGCCATCAGCAGGTAGTCGGCGGCGAGCTCGAGATTGGTGCCGCGGATCTGCTCGACATACGCGAGGTACTGGCGCGTCACGCTCGCCAGCGGGATGTCGAGGATGTTGAAGTTCTGCTTCCTGATCAGGTAGAGCAGGAGGTCGAGCGGGCCTTCGAAGGCCTCGAGGAACACCTCGAGCGCATCGGGCGGGATGTAGAGGTCGTGCGGGAGGTCGAACAGCGGCTCGCCGTAGAGGCGCGCCACGGCGATGCTGTCGACCACCTCGACGCCGGCGTCGGCGATCGTCTCCATCGGAACCTGCGAGCCCGGATCGGTTCAGCGCCTCAGCGCTGGCGGGTCTGGTAGACGTAGGCCTGCTGCCGCACGTTCGCCTCGTCCCAGTCGCCTTCGGCGACGCGGTCGATGTGCCGGTCCCAGAGCAGGGCGCGGCCGGCGCGCTGCTCGTCCTCGAGGGTCGGCTTGGCTGCCTTCAGCGTGCCGATGAAGGCAGTGACGTCGGAGGTATAGGGCTTCCAGAACAGCGGCATGGGGGGCGACCGGGAAAACCTGCGAGTCTAAGCGGCGTGACCCGCGGCGCCGGTGCCGCGGCGACCGACGCGTGCGATCAGACCGCGACCCGGCGCAGATGCAGGCCGTCGCGCAGGAACCCGCTGGGCTCGCCGTTGATCCAGCGCGCCAGGTCGTCGAGCCGGGCCGAGCCGACCTCGAACGCCGGGAAGACGACGCTCACGGTCTCGAAGCCGTCGAGGTTGGCGACGTGGAACGTGATTCGTCCGCCGTCGTGGTCGGGAACCAAGCGCACGCTGCTCTGGAAGTCGGCGTCGAACTCGAAGCGCTTCTCGAGGAACTTGCCGTTGTCGGGGTCGCGGACGATCTCGCTCTCGAAGAACACGCCGCACTGGCGCAGGCGCGCCTCGAGCCGCTCGATCTCGGGCGGGAAGTCCTTGGCGATGACGACGCGGGTGCCGGTCCTGGCGGTGAAGTTGAGGACGACGTGGTCGAAGACCTCGGCGTCGCGCAGCTTCTTCAGGCGCGAGTCGGAGCGGAAGTCGCTGAAGCGGAGTTGTCTGAAGACGTTCTTGTTGTCGAAGCGCCAGACCGCCCGGCACTCCGGCTGCAGCACGTTGAGCTGGCGTGCCAGGGTGCCGAAGTAGCGCGCCGCCGACTGGCAGGCGGAATCGGTGAGCAGGGCGTTGCGCTCGAGCGCGCCGATGTCCTGGTTTTTCTGGGCGAGCGCCGCGTCGGCCTGCCGCTTCAGTTCTTCGAGATAGCCCACCGATCGCGTCCGTGAATCGCTTCCTGCGCGACAGGATAGCCGAGCGTTGCGGCACCACGCGCTGTCGTTTCGTGGACTCCTTACCGCGCCTGCGCGTCGAGTAGCTCCGCGAAGGCGCTGTCGCGGTCGGCGAACAGGTTCTCGGCGCCGAACAGCGTGTCGAGCCCCCATTTGCGGATCGCCGCGAGCGGCTGCTCGTCGAGACCGACGAGCACCAGCCGGATCTTCGCCCGCGTCAGCGCGCGGTGGACGTTCTCGAAGGCGGTAAGCCCGGAGGCGTCGATCGAGACCAGCTGGTGCGCGTCGAGGACGAGCGTCGTCGTGCCGGGCGGCAGCTCGTCGGGCAGGGCCTCGAGCTTGGCGACGGCGGCGAAGAAGAGCGGTCCGTAGAGCCGATAGGTGATGACGCCGCGCGCCGTCACCGGATGGAGCGTGTCGGGCTCGACCCGAAAGAGCGTGCCCATGCGGTAGACGAAGACCACGCAGGCCGCGGCCATCCCCACTTCCATCGCCACCGTGAGGTCGACCATCACTGTCAGCAGGAAGGTCGCGAACAGCTTGGCCCGGTACTCGATCGGAAACGCGCGCAGGCGCACGAACGCATGCCACTCGCCCATGTTCCAGGCGACGAAGACCAGCACGCCGGCAAGCACCGCGAGCGGGACGTCCGCGGCGAGGGGCGCGGCGACGAGGACGATCGCGATCAGCGTCACCGCGTGGACGATGCCCGCGACCGGGCTGGTCGCGCCGGCACGCACGTTGGTGACGGTGCGCGCGATCGTCCCGGTGGCCGGGATGCCGCCGAAGAATGGCGTGACGATGTTGGCGATGCCCTGCGCCATCAGCTCCTGGTTCGGATCGTGGCGGCGCTCGGAGATCATGCCGTCGGCGACGCGCGCGCAGAGCAGCGACTCGACCGCGCCGAGGAGCGCGATCGTCACCGTCGGCACGAACAGGCGCTGCACCGTCGCCCAGTCGAAATCGGGCCAGACGAACGCCGGCAAGGCGCGCGGGATGCCGCCGAAGCGGGTGCCGATGGTCTCGACCGGCATTTGCAGCCACGCGGCGAGGAGCGAGAGCGTGACCAGCGCGACGATCGGTCCGGGGATGCGGCTGGCGATGCGAACGATGCTCGTCGCACGAGCAGAGCCGAGGACGACGCGCTGGTGCCAGGGCGCAGCGTCGCCGATCGACACCGACGGGAAGGCCGCGAGTCTCGCCCAGAACATCAGTCCGGCGAAGCAGGCCAGGCCGAGCCCGAGCGCGTACGGGTTGAAGTCGCGCACGTGCATCGCGATGGCGTGCGTCTGCGCGAAGAAGTCGGCCGGCACCTTCTCCATCTTCAGGCCGAGCAGATCCTTCACTTGCGAGATCGCGATCAGCACCGCGATGCCGTTGGTGAAGCCGACGACGATCGAGACCGGGATGTAGCGCACCAGCGCGCCGAGCTTGAGCCAGCCGAGCGCGAGCATCAGCACGCCGGCCAGCACGGTCGCGATCAGCAGATTGGCGAAGCCGTAGCGCTGGACGATGCCGTAGACGATGACGATGAACGCGCCGGCCGGCCCGCCGATCTGCACGCTCGAGCCGCCGAGCGCCGAGATCAGGAAGCCGGCGATGATCGCCGTGACGATGCCTTGCTCTGGCTTGACGCCGCTCGCGATCGCGAACGCCATCGCAAGCGGCAAGGCGACGATGCCGACGGTGATGCCGGCGCCGAAGTCGGCGGCGAAGCGGCGGCGGTCATAGTTGGCGAGGGCGTCGACCAGGCGTGGCCTGAACGGGTGCAGGCGCGAGCGGGCGCTGTGCATCGCGCCCTGCGCGCGATGCCAGATGCTGGTGGCCGCCACGGCGCCGTCGACGTCGGGTGGCGCAGCCATCAGGCGCGCCGGGCGACGCGCGCGGGCCGCAGCAGCGAGCGCCCGGTGAGGCGCTCGAGGATCGCGAGCGGCGCGCTGGCCGGATCGGCCAGGTCGGGCGCGTCGAGCTGGAAGGTCTGCTCGAACATGTGCTGGCCGCCCATCGCCGCGTGCAGCACCTGGTCGCTGAAGCAGACCCAGGTCGTGCCGGGCGCGAAGTCGATGCGCGCCTGCGGGCTCGTCGCCTGGAACGAGGCGTCGGCCTTGGCACGGTCGTGCAGCTGCAGCATGAGGTGATCGTAGGCCGTGCGGCGCCGCTTGGTGATGCCGATCGCGTGCATCAGCCAGGCCGCGCCGGGCAGCGCCGGCGCGATGCGGTCGAGATAGCGCCGTGCATGCGCCTCGAACGGCTCGCCGACGCGCCACTCGCGCGGCCGGCCGTTCGGGTTGACATTGGTGAAGACGCGCAGGAGCCGCGTCCCCTGCATCGGGTTCGACGGGAACGCGTCGACGTGCAGACGGGTGTCGTCCTGGCGCCAGCTGCGGATGCGGCCGGCGACGTCGCTCGGCCGCAACGAGGTGTTGCCGCGACGCAGGTGGCCGCGGTAGTGCGGGAAGAGGCGCAGCGCGAAGGCCTCGCTCATCTCAGCGTAGCGGACGATCATCGATCGCAGCGCGACGAGATCGTCTGCATCGCCGGCGGCGCCGCGCAGCTCGCCCGCGGGCCAGCGCACCGAGATGTTCTTGGCCTTGCCGTCGGTCCAGCGCGGATCGAGGAAGCGCCGCTCGCGCGCGTCGAGCGCGAAGGCGAGCTGCGGAAAGGCGAGGACGCGGCCGCTCTCGACGACGGGCTCGACGGCACGCGTCTGCCCGTCCTTGCCCCAGCTCGCGTCGCCGTACGCGCGAACGGCGTCGACGGCGCCCGAGCCGGTGGCTGCAGTCGGTGCGTTCGACATCGGGATCAGCGCACGCGCAATCCGGGCACGGCGCCGGCGTGCGGCTCGAGTACGAAAAGGCCGGGATGACCCTTGTCGTCCATGTGCGACGCGGCCAGCACCATGCCTTCGCTGAGTCCGAACTTCATCTTGCGCGGCGCGAGGTTGGCGACCATCACGGTGAGCTTGCCGACGAGCTGCTCGGGCACATACGCCGACTGGATGCCGCTGAAGACGGTGCGCGTGCGCGGCTCGCCGACATCGAGTGTGAGCTTGAGCAGCTTGGTCGAGCCTTCGACCTTCTCGCAGGCGACGATCATGGCGATGCGCAGGTCGAGCTTGGTGAAGTCGTCGATGCCGATGGTCGGCGCGATCGCTTCGCCGCCGGGCAGCGGCAAGGTGATCTGGTCGGCGGTGGCGGCGACGGGTCGGCCCGGCTCGGCAGGCGTCTCGAACAAGGCGTCGAGCTGCTTGGGCTCGACGCGCTGCATCAGGTGCTGGTAGGCCGCGATCCTCGTCGGCAGCGTCGCGGCATCGCTCCAGGCGAAGTCGCGGCCCATGCCGAACAGCTCCCGCGCGACGCGGCGCGTGAGCGCCGGCAACACCGGCGCGAGCAGGACCGACAGCAGCAGGAAGCCCTGCAGCGCACGCGAGCAGATGTCCTGGAGCTCGTCGCTTCGGGCGGGGTCCTTGGCGACGAGCCAGGGCTGGGCGGCGTCGAACGCGCCGTTGAGGCGATCGGCGATCGCCATGACGTCGCGCAGCGCCTTGCCGTACTCGCGCGCGTCGTAGCTGTCGCCGACCGCCACCGCGGCGGCGCGCGCCTCGGCGACGAGCGCGTCGGTCGGACCCGCGTAGCGCAGCTCGCCGGCGAAGCGCTTCTGGATGAAGTTCGCGGCGCGGCTGGCGATGTTCACGTACTTGCCGACCAGGTCGGAGTTGACGCGGGCGAGGAAGTCGTCGGGGTTGAACTCGATGTCCTCGACGTGGGCGTTCAGCTTGGCCGCGATGTAGTAGCGCAGCCACTCGGGATTCATGCCGATCTCGAGGTAGCGCAATGGTGAAATGCCGTTGCCGCGCGTCTTGCCCATCTTCTCGCCGCTCACGGTGATGAAGCCGTGCACGTAGACGCGGTCGGGCACCTTTCGGCCGCTGAACTTCAGCATCGCGGGCCAGAAGAGGGTGTGGAAGTAGACGATGTCCTTGCCGATGAAATGGATCTGCTCCGTCGCCGGATCGGCGAGGAACTCGTCGAAGGAGCGCGTCTCGCCCTTCGCCTTCGCTCCGCCGTTGTCGAAGTAGTTCTTGAGCGACGCGAGATAGCCGACGGGCGCGTCGAGCCAGACGTAGAAGTACTTGCCCGGCGCGTCCGGGATCTCGATGCCGAAGTAGGGCGCGTCGCGGCTGATGTCCCAGTCGGCGAGGCCGCCGTGGCCGTGCTCGTCGACCTTGAACCACTCGCTGATCTTGTTCAGCACCTCTGGCTGCAGGCGGCCCGGCTCCTGTGTCCAGCCCTTCAGGAAGTCGAGGCAGCGCTCTGACGAGAGCTGGAAGAAGTAGTGCTCGCTCGACTTCAGCACCGGCGGCGCGCCGCTGAGCGTCGAGAACGGATGCTTCAGGTCGGTCGGCGCGTACACCGAGCCGCAGACGTCGCAGTTGTCGCCGTACTGGTCCTTCGCGCCGCACACCGGGCACTCGCCCTTGATGAAACGGTCGGGCAGGAACATCGACTTCACCGGGTCGAAGAACTGCTCGACGCTCTTGACGGTGATCAGGCCGGCCTTGCGCAGCTGCAGGTAGATGTCCCCGGCGAGCGCGTGGTTCTCGGGCGCGTCGGTCGAGCTCCAGTTGTCGAACGAGATCTGGAAGCCGTCGAGGTACTGCTTGCGGCCGGCGGCGATTGTGGCGACGAACTCCTGCGGCGTCTGCCCCGCCTTCTCGGCGGCGATCATGATCGCGGCGCCGTGGGCATCGTCGGCGCTGACGAAGTGCACCTCGTGGCCGCGCATGCGCTGCAAGCGCACCCAGATGTCGGCCTGGATGTACTCCATCATGTGGCCGATGTGGAAGGGCGCGTTCGCGTACGGCAGGGCCGTCGTGACGAAGAGCTGTCGTGGCATGGGAAGACCGGTCATCGCCTCGATTTTAGGGACGCTCTGCGAGAATGGCCTTGATGTGCCGCAGGCAGATGCGAACGTCGCGAGCGTGGTGATTTCCGGAGACGTCGTTTGTCCCTGAACAGCAAGGCAGCGGGATGAGCGGCAAGGTGAAGCGGACCCTGTGGGCCGCGGTGTCGATCGGCGTGCTGTTCCTGGTCGCCAACCTGGTCCTGTCGATCGTCAACACGCGGCAGCTGCGCCAGGAGTCGGCCAGCATCCTGCGCAGCAACGAGCTGCTGCTCGCGCTCGACAACGTGCTCAAGCTCGTCGTCGACGCCGAGACCGGCCAGCGCGGGTTCGTGATCACCGGCCAGCCCGAATACCTGGCGCCGTACAAGGTCGCCGTCGGCTCGCTCCAGAATCAGATCGACGAGCTGCAGCGCCTCACGGCCGACGATCCCGCCCAGCAGCCGCTGATGGCCGACGTGCGGCGCCACATCGGCGCCAAGCTCGGGGAGCTCGACCTGACGATCGCGCTGCGCGAGAGAAAGGGCTTCGACCTCACGAAGGAGGTCATCGCGCTCGGCACCGGCCAGGCCGAGATGCAAGCGCTGCGCGCCACCGTCGCGGCGATGGCCGCGCACGAGACGCGGCTGCTCCTGGACCGCGAGGAGATGGCGAGCAAGACGTACCGTTCCGCACTCGTCACCGAAGCTGTCTCCGGCATCGTGGCGATCTTCGCGCTGCTCGGCTTCGCCTGGCTGCTGAGCCGCTACCTCGCCGCGCGCGATCGCAATGAGTCGCAGATCACCGCGCAGCGAGAGCAGCTCAAGACGACGCTGGCGAGCATCGGCGACGCGGTGATCACCACCGATCCCGACGCGCGGGTGACCGACTTGAACCGGGTCGCCGAGCAACTGACCGGCTGGAGTCGGGCCGATGCGATCGGACGGCCGATCGCCACGGTCTTTCGCATCGTCAACGAGTCGACCCGAGAGGCGGTGGAGATTCCGGTCGAGCGGGCCTTGCGCGAAGGCGTGGTCGTCGGCCTCGCCAACCCCACCGTGCTCCTGCGCAGGAACGGCTCGGAGAGCCCGATCGACGACAGCGCCGCGCCGATCCGCGACAGCGCCGGTCATGTGCTCGGCTGCGTTCTCGTCTTTCGCGACATCACCGCACGCAAGGCGAGCGAGCGCGCGCTCGTCGAGGCGCGCGCGGCGCTCGAGCGGATCGTCACCGACATGGCGATCCCGACGATGGTCTATGCCGAGGACGGCGAAGTGATGATCGTCAACCGCGCCTGGACCGGGCTGTCCGGCTATTCCGCGGCAGAGCTCGCGACGCTGTCGGACTGGACGACCCGGGCGTATGGCAAGCGCGCGCCGATGATGAGCCACGTCGTGCGCTCGCTGTTCGAGCTCGACCGCACCGTCGACAACGGCGAGCGCGAGATCACGACCGCGAGCGGCGAGAAGCGCGTCTGGCACTTCATCACCGCGCCGCTCGGCCGCGACGAGCGCGGCCGCCGCATGCTGGTCACCAACGCCGTCGACGTCACCGATCGCGGCAGGCTCGGGCGCCTGCTCGCCGAGAGCGAGGCGCGCCTGCGCCTGGCGATGGACGCCGCCGACTACGGCAGCTGGCAATGGGAGCCGCAGACCGGCGAGACGCTCTGGACCGCGAAGACGCGCCAGCTGATGGGGGTCGGCCCTGACGAGCCGATCACGGCCGAGGTGCTGCGCGAGTGCGTCCATCCGGACGACCAGGCCGGACGCAAGCAGGCGATCGCCGACGCGCTGGCGAGCGGCCTCTACAGCCACGACTACCGCGTCGTGCGCGCCGACGGCGAGGTCCGCTGGATCTCGTCGCGCGGCCGCGTGGTCGCCGATCCGCTGCACGGCGTTCGCCTGCTCGGGCTGATGGGCGACATCACGGAGCAGAAGCAGGCGGTCGAGACCCTGAAGGTCGCCGACCGGCGCAAGGACGAGTTCCTCGCCACGCTCGCGCACGAGCTGCGCAACCCGCTCGCGCCGCTGCGCAACTCGCTCGCGGTCGTGCAGCGCAGCCCCGCCGGAAGCGCGGCGTTCGACAAGGCGAGCGCGGTCATGGAGCGTCAGCTCGCGCACCTCGTGCGCCTGATCGACGATCTGCTCGATGTCGGCCGGATCAGCCTCGACAAGGTCGTCTTGCGGCCGGAGCCCGCCGATCTCGCCGAGATCGTCGAGCACGGGGTCGAGGCGTGCCGGCCGGCGGCCGAGCGTGCCGGGCACGAGGTGACGGTGAGCCTGCCGGACGCGCCGATCCGGCTGCGTGTCGATCGCGCGCGCCTGTCGCAGGTCTTCGGCAACCTGATCGGCAACGCCTGCAAGTTCACGCCCGACGGCGGTCACGTGCGCGTCACGGTGCGCCGCGACGGCGACGTCGCCCGGATCGAGGTGCGCGACGACGGCATCGGCATCGCCGCCGACGATCTCGGCCGCGTCTTCGAGATGTTCGCGCAGGTCGGGCACCCGGGCGAAGGCGCGCGCGATGGCCTCGGCATCGGCCTGGCGCTCGCCCGGCGACTCGTCGAGCTGCACGGCGGCACCATCGGCGCCGCGAGCGACGGGCCGGGGCGCGGCAGCACGTTCACGGTGTCGGTGCCGATCCTCTCCGGCACCGCGGGCGGCACGGACGACGACGATACGCACGCGCCGGGCCACGAGATGCAGCCGTTGCGCATCCTGATCGTCGACGACAACCGGGATGGCGCCGAGAGCCTGGCGGCCTTGCTCTCGCTCACCGGCCACGACGTCCACGTGGCGCACGACGGCGCCGAGGCGCTCGCGCGCGCCGCCGGGCTGCGGCCCGAGGCGATCCTGCTCGACATCGGCTTGCCGGACGTGAGCGGCATCGAGGTGTGCCGGCGGTTGCGCGCCCTGCCGTGGGCAAGCCCGGTCGCGATCGTCGCCCTCACGGGCTGGGGCCAGGACGACGACCGGCAGCGATCGCGCGAGGCTGGCTTCGACGGTCACCTGGTCAAGCCGGTGGTCCTCGATGAACTGCTCGCTCTGCTGAGGACATGCGCCCTGCGCTAGACTGGTTGCGCATCGTCCCGCCTCGGGCAGCTTGACCGACATGCCCATCCACGAACCCGATCTGCTCCAGGCACTCAGAGCCGTCGTCGACCCCGAGACCGGCCGCGATTTCATTTCCACCAAGCAGTTGCGCAACTTCCGCGTCGACGGCGGCGACGTCGCCTTCGACGTCGAGCTCGGCTATCCGGCGAAGTCGCAGATCGATCCGATCCGGCGCGCGCTGATCGCAGCCGCTCGAAGCGTCGCCGGGGTCGGCAACGTCAGCGTCACCGTCACGTCGAAGATCGTGTCGCATGCGGTGCAGCGCGGCGTTCAGTTGCTGCCGAACATCAAGAACATCGTCGCCGTCGCGTCCGGCAAGGGCGGCGTCGGCAAGAGCACGACGGCGGTCAACCTCGCTCTCGCGCTCGCCGCCGAGGGCGCGCGCGTCGGCATCCTCGACGCTGACATCTACGGGCCGAGCCAGCCGATGATGATGGGCCTCTCGGGCCGGCCGGCGTCGACAGACGGCAAGACGATGGAGCCGATGGAGAACTACGGCGTCCAGGTGATGTCGATCGGCTTCCTGGTCGAGCCCGACCAGGCGATGGTCTGGCGCGGGCCGATGGTCACGCAGGCGCTCGAGCAGCTGCTGCGCCAGACCAACTGGGCCGATCTCGACTACCTGATCGTCGACATGCCGCCCGGCACCGGCGACATCCAGCTGACGATGTCGCAGCGCGTACCACTCACCGGCGTGGTCATCGTCACGACGCCGCAGGACATCGCGCTCATCGACGCGCGAAAGGGCATCACGATGTTTCAGAAGGTCGGCGTGCCGATCCTGGGCGTGGTCGAGAACATGGCGGTCCACGTGTGCGAAAACTGCGGCCACGTCGAGCACGTGTTCGGCGCCGAGGGCGGCAAGCGGATCGCCGCCGAGTACGGCATCGACTACCTCGGCGCGCTGCCCTTGAAGCTGTCGATCCGCGAGCAGGCCGACAGCGGCACGCCGACGGTGGCGAGCGATCCTGACAGCGAGGTTGCGGCGCTCTATCGCTCGGTGGCCCGCAAGGTGGCCGTGCAGATCGCAGAGCGCTCGAAGGACTTCTCGGCGAAGTTCCCGACCATCACGGTCTCGAAGAACACCTGAGCCCAGCGCTCGAAGGAGACACGACATGAGCCTGCATTCATGGCCCGGTGCGGTCGCGCTGGTCGTCGCGGTGGCCTGGCCGCTCGCCGGCTGCAGCCGCGCGGATGGCAACGCGTCGCCGCTCCCCAACGTCGCCGCGATCGTGCCGTCGGCGTCGGCCCCCGCGCCTTCTTTCTCGCTGCCGACGCCCGGAGCCGCGTCGGGCGCCAGCGCCGCGGCCGGACCGAACGCGCAAGGCGCCGAGACGAGCACCTCGACGGGGACCGGTCCGTCGAACAACTCCGCCGCGGTCGGCGGCATGGGCGGCGGTCAGGCGACGGGCGGCAGTGGCGGCGGCAAGCCGGCGCCGACCGCCGGCGACGGCGGCGTGCCGCCGAAGTGAAGTCGGCCTCGGCGCGACACAGCGGGCTGGCCCCGATTGCACGCGTGGCCGAGAAGTTCGATAACCTTGGCGCAAGCATCGAGCGACGGCGCTTCGGCGCGATTGGAGCAACGCAATGGACATGAATCGAAGGCAGTTCTTCCGCGTCAGCGGCGCCGGCCTGGTCGGCTCGAGCCTGGTCGCGCTGGGCTTCTCGCCGACGCTGGCCCTGGCCGAAGCGCGCCAGTTCAAGCTCTCGCGCACGACCGAGACGCGCAACACCTGCCCGTACTGCTCGGTGGGCTGCGGGATCATCATGTACAGCCTCGGCGACAAGGCGAAGAACGCCACCGCCAGCATCATGCACATCGAGGGCGATCCGGATCACCCGGTGAACCGCGGCACGCTCTGCCCGAAGGGCGCTGGCCTGCTCGACTTCATCCACAGCTCGAACCGGCTCAAGGTCCCGGAAGTGCGCGAGCCCGGCTCGAGCGAGTGGAAGCCAATCAGCTGGGACGACGCCGTCACCCGCATCGCGACCTTCATGAAGGCCGATCGCGACGCCAACTTCCAGGCCGCCAACGCCGACGGCAAGACCGTCAACCGCTGGCTCACCACAGGCATGCTCGCCGCCTCGGCCTCGTCGAACGAGACCGGCTACCTGACGGGCAAGGTGATGCGCTCGATGGGGTTGCTCGTCTTCGACAATCAGGCGCGCGTCTGACACGGACCGACGGTGGCCAGTCTGGCCCCGACGTTCGGCAGGGGAGCGATGACCAACCACTGGGTGGACATCAAGAACGCTGACGTCGTTCTCATAATGGGCGGCAACGCCGCCGAAGCGCATCCGTGCGGCTTCAAGTGGGTGATCGAGGCCAAGCACCACAACAAGGCCAAGCTCGTCGTCGTCGACCCGCGCTTCACGCGCTCGGCCGCGATGAGCGACTACTACGCGCCGATCCGCGCCGGCACCGACATCGCCTTTCTCGCCGGCGTCGTCAACTACCTGCTGAGCGGCAACAAGATCCAGACGGAGTACGTCCGCAACTACACCAACGCGCCGTTCATCGTCGGCCCCGACTACAAGTTCGACGCCGGCATCTTCAGCGGCTACAACGACGCCAAGCGCAACTACGACGCCAAGTCGTGGGGCTACGCCATGGGCGACGACGGTTTCGCCAAGGTCGACATGACGATGGAAGACCCGCAGTGCGTGCTGCAGGTCATGAAGCGCCACTATTCGCGCTACACGCCGGAGATGGTGTCGAAGATCACCGGCACGCCGCAGGACAAGTTCCTGAAGGTGTGCGAGTACATCGCCTCGACCTCCTCGCCGACGCGGACCATGACCGTGATGTACGCGCTCGGCTGGACCCAGCACAGCCAGGGCTCGCAGATGATCCGCACGGCGGCGATCATGCAGCTGCTGCTCGGCAACATCGGCGTGCCGGGTGGCGGCATGAACGCGCTGCGCGGCCACAGCAACATCCAGGGCCTGACGGATCTCGGCCTGCTGTCGACCAACCTGCCCGGCTACCTGTCGCTCGCCAAGGATTCGGAGCAGACGCTCGACGACTACCTGACGCCGCGCACGCTGAAGCCGCTGCGACCAAACCAGATGAGCTACTGGCAGAACTATCCGAAGTTCTTCGTCAGCCTGCAGAAAGCCTGGTACGGCGCCGCGGCGACCAAGGAGAACGACTGGGCCTTCGCCTGGCTGCCGAAGGCCGACAAGCTCTACGACGTGCTCCAGGCCTTCGAGCTGATGGACCAGGGCAAGATGAACGGCTACATCTGCCAGGGCTTCAACCCGGTCGGATCGTTCCCGAACAAGGCCAAGATCGTGCGCGGCCTGTCGAAGCTCAAGTTCCTCGTCACCATCGATCCGCTGAAGACCGAGACGAGCGAGTTCTGGAAGAACTACGGCGAGTACAACGACGTCGTGTCGGCCGACATCCAGACGACGGTGTTCCGCCTGCCCTCGACCTGCTTCGCCGAGGAAGACGGCTCGCTCGTCAGCTCCGGCCGGGTGCTGCAGTGGCACTGGAAGGGCGCGCCGCCGCCCGGGCAGGCCAAGCAGGACGCGGACATCATCGCCCAGATCTACCTGCGCATCAGGAACGCCTACGTCAAGGACGGCGGAGCGTTCCCCGATCCGATCGTCAAGCTCACCTGGGACTACAAGATCCCAGGCGAGCCCTCGCCCGAGGAGATCGCCAGGGAATACAACGGCAAGGCGCTCGCCGACGTCACCGATCCGAAGGACGCGACCAAGGTGCTCGTCAAGGCCGGCGAGCAACTCCCGGGTTTCGGCATGCTGCGCGACGACGGCACGACTGCCTGCGGCTGCTGGATCTTCTCCGGCGCCTGGACGCAGGCCGGCAACCAGATGGCGCGGCGCGACAATTCCGATCCGTTCGGCATCGGCCAGACGCTCAACTGGGCCTGGGCCTGGCCGGCGAACCGGCGCATCCTCTACAACGGCGCGTCGATCGATCCGAAGACCGGCAAGCCCTGGATCGCCTCGCGCAAGCTCGTCGCCTGGAACGGGACAGCCTACGCGGGCGCCGACGTTCCCGACATCCGGCCCGATGCGAATCCGATGGATGTCGACGCGGTGCGACCGTTCATCATGACTGCCGAAGGCGTGGCGCGCCTGTTCGCGCCGACCGGCATGGCCGAAGGGCCGCTGCCCGAGCACTACGAGCCGTTCGAGTCGCCGCTCGCCGTCAATCTCATGCACCCGCAGAACCCGAAGGCGCGCAACAACCCGGCGGCGCGCGTCTTCAAGGGCGATCTCGAGTCGATGGGCACGGCCAAGGACTTTCCGTACGTGGCCACCACTTACCGGCTGACCGAGCACTTCCACTACTGGACGAAGAACGTGCTCACCTCGGCCATCATCCAGCCCGAGCAGTTCGTCGAGATCGGCGAGGAGCTCGCGAAGGAAAAGGGCATCAAGGAAGGCGACTGGGTCAAGGTGAGCTCGAAGCGGGGCTTCATCAAGGCGGTCGCCAGCGTCAGCAAGCGGATCGCCTCGCTTGACGTCGACGGCAAGCGGACGCACACCGTCGGCATGCCGAACCACTGGGGCTTCGTCGGCGTCGCCAAGCCGGGCTATCTCGTCAACACGCTGACGCCGTTCGTCGGCGACGCGAACACGCAGACGCCCGAGTACAAGTCGTTCCTCGTCACCATCGAGAAAGCGTAGGGGCGGGCGATGTCATCACTCCAATCCCTCGACATCTCCCTGCGATCGGCGACCACGACGTCCTCGCCGATCGCGCGTCACCAGCCCGAGGTCGCCAAGCTGATCGATGTCACGTCGTGTATCGGCTGCAAGGCCTGCCAGGTCGCGTGCATGCAGTGGAACGACCTGCGCGACGAAGTCGGCGTGACCACCGGTGCGTACGACAACCCGCCCGATCTTTCGACCGAATCGTGGACGGTGATGCGCTTCTCCGAAGTGGAGCGCGAGGACACCACGCTCGAGTGGCTGATCAGGAAGGACGGCTGCATGCACTGCGCCGAGCCCGGCTGCCTGACGGCCTGCCCGGCGCCGGGCGCGATCGTCAAGTACTCGAACGGGATCGTCGACTTCATCTCCGAGCACTGCATCGGCTGCGGCAACTGCGTCACCGGCTGCCCGTTCGACGTGCCGCGCATCAGCAAGACCGACAACAAGGCCTACAAGTGCTCGCTCTGCTCCGACCGCGTCGTCGTCGGTCTGGAGCCGGCGTGCGTCAAGGCGTGTCCGACCGGCGCGATCCGCTTCGGCACCAAGGAAGACATGCACGACTTCGCCGCCGAGCGTCTGGTCGACCTGAAGGAGCGCGGCTATCCGAATGCTGGCGTCTACGACCCGCAAGGCGTCGGCGGCACGCACGTGATGTACGTGCTGCAGCACGCCGACCGGCCCGAGATCTACCACGGGCTGCCGAAGGATCCGCACATCAGCCCGCTGGTCTACCTGTGGAAGGGCATCGCCAAGCCGCTCGCCGTCGCGGCGATGATCGGCGCGGTGTTGGTGAGCTTCTTTCACTACCTGAAGGTCGGCCCGATCGAGGTCGCCGACGGGCTGCTCGAGAACGATCGCGGCGACGGCGCCGCCCATGACCCGAACGAAGCGAGGACGTCATGATCGACCACGACCCGCGACGCGTCGACATGCGGCCGATGCCGCCCGTCATGGTGCTGCGCTACCGCGACCGCACGCGCATGAACCACTGGTTCGTCGCGATCGTCTTCTTCTGCGCGGGGCTCACCGGCCTGGCGGTCTTCCATCCGCTGTTTTATCCCCTCGTCTACCTCTTCGGCGGAGGCGTCTGGGCGCGCATCCTGCATCCGTTCTTCGGCGTCGTGATGACGCTCGGCTTCTTCGGCCTCTTCCTCGCGTTGTGGCGGGAGAACGTGATGGGCGCGGGCGACAAGGCCTGGCTCAAGGCCGCGCCGACGCTCCTGCGCGGCGACGAGGGCGACATGCCGCCGGTGGGCAAGAACAACGCAGGGCAGAAGCTCGTGTTCTGGAGCGCGGCGATCTGCCTCGTTGTGCTGCTCGTCACCGGTGTCATGTTCTGGCAGCCGTGGTTCGCCGACGCGTTCCCGGTGTCGTTCCGGCGCATCGCCGTCGTTCTCCACGCGTTCGCTGCAACGGTGCTGATCCTCACCATCATCACTCACATCTACGCCGCGCTCTGGGTCAAGGGCTCGATCCAGGCGATGACGCGCGGCACGGTCTCCGAAGGCTGGGCGCGCTTCCATCACCCGCTCTGGTGGCGCCAGATCAAGGGCAAGTGAGTCGAGCCACGTGACCGCGACCGCGGCGCGCCTTCTCACGCCCGAGGAGATCGCCATCCGTGCGGGTGGCGAGATTCCGTTCCTTCGCTTCCCCGACCGCGCCACCGCCTTCGGCGAGCGCGAGATGCGCCTGCGCCAGCTGAGCCCGGGGCACGCGATGGGCGACTACCTCGGCTTCATCGCCGAGATCGCGCGCGCGCAGGGCGAAATGCTCACGGGGACGATCGACGTCACCCTGCCGACGGTCGACGAAATCGAAGCGGCGGCGAAGGCCGGCGTCCCCTTGCTCGATGCCGCCACTTGGCGCCGCGACCCGCGCTGGACCGGACTGCTGCGCGACCTCTTGTGCCGCCTCGAAGCGCGCCTGGGCGACGGACCCGCGCGAACAATCGTCCGCACGCTGGCCGCGCGCGATGACGCGGCCATAGAGCAGCAGGCCGACCGCATCCTCACCGGCGTGATGCTCGGCCTCGACCTCGGCAGCGCTCCGCTCGTCGCGGCGGGCCTGCAGGTGTACTTCGCGCATCTGGTCGCGGCGACCGTCGCCGCGAGCACGCGCAAGAGCCTCGCGCCGTTCGGCCGCATCGACGACGAGACGATGTGCCCGTGCTGCGGCAGCCGGCCGACGGCCAGCGTCACCCGCATCGGCGCATCCGAAGCCGGCTACCGCTACCTCGCATGTTCGCTCTGCGTCACCCAGTGGCACATGGTGCGCATCAAGTGCAGCCACTGCCTGAGCACCAAGGGCATCACCTACCAGTCGCTGCGCACGCTCGGCCAGGACGACGAAGCCGAGGGCAGCGGCCAGGTCGAGGGCGCGACTGCGGGCGCGAAGTCGGTGCAGGTCGAGTGTTGCGCGCAGTGCGACCATTACCTCAAAATAGTCCACATGGAACGCGACCCCCACGTCGAGCCGATCGCCGACGATCTGGCCTCGCTGACGCTCGACCTGCTGGTGAGCGACAGCGGCCAGACGCGCCACGGCGTCAACCTGATGTTGTTCTTCGGCGATCCCGACGTGGCCGACACGCCCGACGGCGGAGGCGGATAGTGGCCGCTGCTTTCGAGTCCATGGTCCATGGCTCGAAGGCCGCGCCCCGGCGGTTGCCTTCGCTCGACCTCTTGCTGCGCCACGACGACGTCGCCGCGCTCGTCTCCGTGCTCGGCCATCCGTTCGTCGCCGGCGAGGCGCGCCTGCTGCTTGCGGCCTTGCGCGCGCAGGCGAGCGCCGATCAGCTTCTTGTGGGCGATACGACGACACCGTCGATCGCCGCCGCCTTGCGCGCGCGCTGCGAGCGCCGCGCCGCCTACCGGCTGCGTCCCGTCCTCAACCTTACCGGGACCGTGATCCACACCAACCTCGGCCGCGCGGTGCTGCCCGACGCGGCGCTGCGCCACGTCGTCGCGAGTGCGCAAGGCGCGAGCAACCTCGAGTTCGATCTCGCCACCGGCGGCCGCGGCGATCGCGACGAGCTGGTCGAGGAGCTGCTCTGCGAGATCACCGGCGCCGAGGCGGCGACGGTGGTCAACAACAACGCCGCCGCGGTGCTGCTGACGATCGCGGCGCTGGCGCGCGGCCGCGAGGTGATCGTCTCGCGCGGCGAGCTCGTCGAGATCGGCGGCGCGTTCCGGATGCCCGACGTGATGACTAGCGCGGGCGCGACGTTGGTCGAGGTCGGCACGACCAACCGCACGCATCTTGCCGACTACGAGCGAGCGATCGGGCCGCGCACGGCGCTGATCATGAAGGTGCACGCGAGCAACTACGCCGTGCAGGGCTTCACCGCCGCGGTCGGCGAGGCTGAGCTGGCGGTTCTCGCCCGCGCACGCGGCGTCCCGCTGGCGACCGACCTCGGCAGCGGCTCGCTCGTCGATCTCGCGCACTGGGGCCTGCCGCGCGAGCCGCTGCCGCAAGAGATGCTCGCCGCCGGCTGCGACGTCGTCACCTTCTCCGGCGACAAGCTGCTCGGCGGTCCGCAGGCGGGGTTGATCGTCGGCAGCAAGGAGGTCGTCGGCCGCATCCGCCGCTTTCCGATGAAGCGCGCGTTGCGCGTCTCGAAGCTGCCGCTCGCGGCGCTCGAGGCGACGCTGGCGCTCTATCGCGATCCGGAGCGGCTGACCGAGAGCTTGCCGACGCTGCGCCTTCTCACGCGTCCGCTGGCGGCGATCCAGGCCCTCGCCGAGGCGCTGCGCGCGCCGGTCGCGGCCGCCGTGTCGCCGCGCTTCACGGTCGAGGTCGCGGCGATGCAGGGACAGATCGGATCGGGCTCGCTGCCGATCGAGCTGCTCGCATCGGCCGGCCTGGCGATCGCGCCGGCAGGCACGGCGAAGAAGGGCCGCGGCACGGCGCTCGACGCGCTCGCCCGCGCGCTGCGCGGATTGCCGCTGCCGGTGCTCGGCCGCATCGCAGCAGACCGGCTGCTGCTCGATCTGCGCTGCCTCGAAGAGCCGAACGCCTTCATCGATCAGCTGCCCGCGCTCGCCGCTGCGTTGACCGACGGCGCAGGTCGCGCAAGCGACGCGTCGAGGCCGGAGGGGACGCCGTGATCGTCGGCACCGCCGGCCATATCGACCACGGCAAGACGACGTTGGTGCGCGCGCTCACCGGCGTCGACACCGATCGCTTGCCGGAGGAGAAGCGGCGCGGCATCAGCATCGAGCTGGGCTACGCGTATCTCGACGTCGACGGCGCGCCCGGCGAGCGCATCGGCTTCGTCGACGTGCCCGGCCATGAGCGGCTGGTGGCGACGATGCTCTCGGGCGCGACCGGCATCGACTTCGCGCTTCTCCTCGTCGCCGCCGACGACGGCGTCATGCCGCAGACACGCGAGCACCTCGCGGTCCTGAGCCTGCTCGGCCGCGGCCGCGGCGCGCTCGTCGTCACGAAGGCGGACCGCGTCGGCGCGGAGCGGGTCGGTGAAGTGAGCCGCGAGGTGCGCGCGCTCGTCGCCGCGACGCCGTTCGCCGATGCGCCGCTCGCTGTCGTGTCGGCCGCGACCGGCGCGGGCGTTCCGGCATTGCGCAACATGCTGTTCGACGCGGCACGCGCAACGACCGCGACCGGCGACGACGCCAGCGGCTTTCGCCTTGCCATCGACCGCGTCTTCTCGCTCGCCGGCGTCGGCACGGTCGTCACCGGCACCGCGCATGCGGGACGCGTTGTCGTCGGCGACGAGCTGCGCCTCGTGCCAGCGAACGACGACCGCCGCGTGCGCGTGCGCAGCATCCACGCGCAGAACGCGGTCGCGACGTCGGCGCGCGGCGGCCAGCGCGTCGCGCTCGGCATCGTCGGCCTCGACAAGGACGAGATCGCGCGCGGCACTTGGCTGGTCGCGCCGGCAGTGGCGCTGCAGGGCGCTCGCGTCGATGCGCGCGTGACGGTCTGGCGGGGCGAGGCGCGGGCGCTGCGCTCGGGCACGATCGTCCATGTGCACATCGGCGCGAGCGACACGCTCGCCAGCGTCGCGGTGCTCGATCGCGACGCGCTGTCCGGCGATGGCGATGCCGGGACCACGCAGGCGATCGAGCCGGGCCGGAGCGGTCGCGTGCAGCTTGTGCTGCACCAGCCCGTCGCCGCCTGGCGCGCCGATCCGGTCGTGCTGCGCGACGCGTCGGCGACGCGCACGATCGCCGGCGGCGTCGTCCTCGATCCGTTCGCGCCGACGCGCTATCGCCGCGCGCCCGCGCGCCTCGCCGTTCTCGACGCCGCCGAGCAGGACTCGATCGAGGCGCGCCTGGCCGGCGTCCTCGACGCGTCGCCCGACGGCGTCGACTTCGCCGCCTGGCAACGCGCCGAGGGCTTGCTCGACGCCGATGGCCGCGTGCCCGCCGTGACGCTCGCCGCGCGTCGCGGCGACACGAGCGCGCTGCTGTCGGCGGTGCACGCGGCAGGCGCGCGCACGCGCATCGCCGATGCGCTCGCGACCTGGCAAGAGAGCCATCCCGACGAGCCCGGGCTCGATGCCGCGCGCCTGCGCCGCCTCGTCGCGCCGCGCATGCAGGACGCGCTCTGGCGCGCGCTGCTCGCGCTCGCTGTCGACACCGAAGCGATCGAGCAGCACGGCAGCCACTTCGCGTTACCGGGACACACCGCGCGCCTCTCCGCCGCCGAGCGCGGCCTGGTCGAGAAGCTGGTGCCGCGCCTGGTCGAGGGCGGCTTCGATCCTCCCTGGGTGCGCACCCTCGCGGCCGATGCCCGCCATCCCGAGGCGCTGGTCCGCGCGGCGCTGCTCGGCGCGGCCCGGCGCGGCGAGCTGCACCAGGTGGTGAAGGATCTCTACTATCCGGCGCGGACGATGGCCCGGGCCGCGTCGATCGCGCGCGAGATCGCCGCGCGCGACGGCACCGTCAGCGCTGCGGCGTTCCGCGACGCGAGCGGCCTGGGCCGCAAGCGCGCGATCCAGATCGTCGAGTACTTCGACCGCGTCGGCCTGCTGCGCCGCGTCGGCGACGCGCACCGGCTGCGCGCCGAGTGCGACCTGTTCGCGGCGCCGGCACGATCATGAGCCGCATCGAACATGGAGGGGAAACGTCTCCGGTGGGACGGCCGGGCTTCAAACCCGGTGAGCGGCGCCATGCGCTGCACGGAGGGTTCGACCCCCTCTCCCCTCCGCCGTCGGGCTCGTTCCGCGGGCTGCGCGGCTCGATCTTGCGATTCCGGTCCTCGCCGTACGCCAGTACGGCTCCGGTCCTCGTCGCAACCTCGAGCCGCTCGCTTCCGCGGCCCGATACCCGACGTGTGCCGTTGCTTGAGAATGGCTGAATGGCTCTCGACGACACCGACCTCTCTGCGACGCCGACCTCGTCGCGCGTGAGCGCGGTGGCGCTGCGCGATGGCGTGGCGACGGCGAAGGAGGAGTGCGTCGCGGAAGAGGTCGCGGTGGCGCTCGAGGTCAACGGGATCGCGCACGCGGTGATGCTGGCGACGCCAGCCGATCTCGAGGACTTCGCGCTCGGCTTCTTGCTCAGCGAGGCGATCATCGACGTGCGTGCCGATCTGCTCGACGTCGAGTTCGCGAGCGTGGAGTCGGGGATCGCGCTGCGGGTCGCCGTGGTTCAGCGTTGCGTTCATCGGCTGAAGGAGCGGCGCCGTGCCCTCGCGGGGCGGACGGGATGTGGGCTGTGCGGCACCGAGTCGATCTCCGAAGCGGTGCGGCCGATCCGCGGCGACGTCGCCGGCATCGTCGTCGAGGCCGCTGCTCTCCAACGCGCGATGCGCTCGCTGCACGACGGCCAGACGCTGCAGCGGCTCACGGGCGCGACGCATGCCGCCGCCTGGGTCACGCTCGACGGTGAGCTGGTGACGGTGCGCGAGGACGTCGGCCGCCACAACGCGCTCGACAAACTGGTCGGCGCGCTGTCGCGCAGCGGCGCCGACGTGGCCGCCGGCTTCGTCGCGGTGACGAGCCGTGCCAGCTACGAGATGGTCCACAAGACGGCGTCGGCCGGCATCGGCCTGCTGGCCGCGATCTCGGCGCCGACGGGTTTCGCGATCCGCATGGCCGAGTCGGCCGGGCTGACACTGGTCGGCTTCGTGCGCGGCGCCAACGCGACGGTCTACAGCCATCCAGAGGCGGTGCGCGCCGCCCGATAGCTCAGGCGAGTCGCGGCAGGGCCTGCAAGTCGGCGAGCGTGTTGACGTTCGCGAAGGCCGCGAGATCGTCGAAGACGACGACGGCATTCGGCAACGTCGTGGTCCACGCCGAGACCTTGCGGCCGCCGTCGGCGAGGAAGCTGCGCAGACTGGCTTTCACGCCGATGCGCATGAGACAGAAGGTCGGCTGCAGGCGCACGTCACCGACTTCCCGCGTCGCGGCCATTGCCAGATCTGCTCCCTCCGCGTCTAGCGCCGTCTGCAAGCGGCCGACGAGGTCGATCGGCAGCATCGGCACGTCGCACGGCACGGTGACCAGCAAGTCTGTCGTGCACTGCTCGAGCCCGGCAAGGAAGCCGGCGAGCGGACCAGGCGAGTCGGGCAGCGTGTCGGGCACGATGGGCACGCCCATCGCTGCATAGTCTTCCGCGTTGCGGTTGGCGTTGATTGCGACCAACCCGACTTGCGGTGCCAGGCGGCGCAGCACGTGGAGCGCGAGCGCGGTGCCATCGTGCAGCTGCAAGCCCTTGTCCAGGCCGTGCATCCGGCTGCCGCGGCCACCGGCCAGGATCAGGCCGGTCACCTTCAGGCGGTCGCTCATCGTCGCTGGTCGTCGCTGGTCGTCGCTGGTCGTCCGGGCGCGTCGCCCGGAAATGCGTCGTCGACCGTCAGGCGATCCGGGCGATGTCGCGGATCATCGTCGGGCCGGCGCGGCGCTCGATCTCCGACAGCAGCGGCTTGTTCCAGCCGAGCATGAACATCGCTTCGGCGGTGATGAACATGGGGCCGACGAGCAGGCCGACGATGTCGTCGACGAATGCGGGCTTGCGCCCTTCGTACCAGTGGCCGACGAACTGGATCAGCCAGCCGACGATGAAGAAGCCCGCGCCCCAGCCGAGCCAGACCGGCACGCTGCCGCCCGAGACCTGCTGGGCGAGCCAGATCAGCACGCCGACGACGGCGCTGACCGCGACGCCGAGCACGGCGTTGCCGCGCGTGAGGTACCACGCGGCGGCGAAGGCGAAGACGATCCAGGCGGGCGTCACCGAGAGGCCGCCGGCGGCGAGCGCGGGCCGGGCGAGCAGCACGCCGACGCCGAACACGATCATCGGTACGCCCACGAGGTGACTGACGATGTTGCGCCGGTCCCGGTGGTATTCGGCGTACTGGGCGAGGAGCTCGGTGGCGGTGCGCATGGCGGGCCTCGAAGCGGTGATGCGCCGATGGTAGGACAACTCGCTCGCGGGGCCTCGAGCGGCACCCTGGGACCCCCCGTCCGAGGTGTGAGCGACCTCACGCCGGCAGCGCCTGCGACGGCGTCTCGGCCGACAGCGTCCTGACGTCGGCGGGCGCTACCATCGCGGCGACTTTCAATGCCGAGGGAACGACATGCGCATGGACGGCCAGGAGGAGAGCAGCAACGTCGAGGACGCGCGCGGCACGAGCGGAGGCGGCGGAGGCGGCGGCTTCGGCATCGGCGGTCGCGGCCTGGGCATCGGCAGCATCGCGATCGCCGTCATCGCCGGCTGGATCTTCGGCATCAACCCGCTCACCATCCTCGGCCTGATGAGCGGTGGCGGCGGCAGCGCGCCGACCGTGCAGCAGCAGGGTCCGGCACCGGCGCCGCCGGCGACCGACACCGGCGCGCGCTTCGTCTCGCAGGTGCTGCGCAGCACGGAGGACGTCTGGACCGACATCTTCAAGGAGTCGGGCCGCACCTACCAGCCGCCCAAGCTCGTGCTCTTCACCGGCAGCTACCCGACCGCGTGCGGCCAGGGCCAGGCTGCGATGGGCCCGTTCTACTGTCCCGAGGATCAGAAGGTCTACATCGACCTGCGCTTCTACAAGGTGCTCGAGCAGAAGCTCGGCGCGCCGGGCCAGTTTGCGCAGGCCTACGTCGTCGCCCACGAGGTCGGTCACCACGTGCAGAAGCAGCTCGGCATCATGGCCAAGGTCGACGCGCTGCGCGGGCGCGGCGGTGAGGCGCAGGCCAACGCGCTGAGCGTGCGCGTCGAGCTGCAGGCCGACTGCTTCGCCGGCGTCTGGGCGGCGCGCTCGCAGAAGGAGCAGGGCTGGCGTCTCGAGCCAGGCGACATCGAGACGGCGCTGAATGCTGCCGCGCAGATCGGCGACGACACGCTGCCGAAGAAGTCGCAGGGCACGGTCGTTCCCGAGAGCTTCACGCACGGCACGAGCGCGCAGCGCGTCAACTGGTTCAAGCGCGGCGTCGAGAGCGGCAGCGTCGACCGCTGCAACACGTTCGAGGGGCGCGACCTCTAG
>JAYTHL010000473.1:0-3042 GCA_043732605.1 Rhizobacter sp.
AGCGGCATCATCGCCTTGCCGATGTCGTGCAGCATGCCGGCCATGCCGGCGTCGCGGCACTCGTTCTCGTCGAGGCCGAGACGGCGGGCGAGGGCGACCATGAGCGCGCACACGGCGACCGAGTGCATGTAGGAGTAGTTGTCGTGCGACTTCAGGCGCGCCAGGCTGATCAGCGCACCCGGGTTGCGCCACATCGAGGTCGCGATGTCGTCGACCAGCGAGAGGCACTGGTCGGTGGAGAGAACCTTGCCGAGGCGGGCGTCGGAGAAGAGCGACTCGACGGCCTTCTTCGAGCGCGAGCACAGGGCCGCGGCGCGGGCAGCCTCTTCCTCGACGGCGACATGCGCCGGCAACGTCGGCGTGTCGGCGACAGGAGCGGGCTGCACCGGTGGCGGCGCGGGCCCGCTCGAGCGCGGCTCGGCCGGCAGCGCAGCGAGGTCGATGCCCTTGGAGGTGTCGATCCAGCACTCGACGACGCCGCTGTTGCGCAGCTTGACGAGGTCGCCCTCGTCGCGCAGGACGAAGCGCTTCTTCCAGAACGGATGGTCGAGCCACGAGCCGCAGAGCTCGTGCAGCTGCATGCCCAGGCGCAGCTGGTCGACGCGGATCTTGCGCAGCATGGTGGAGGCGTCGGGACTGCCGGCGAGGGCGTCAGAAGCCGAGGCTGGCGAGCAGGTCGTCGACTTCGCCCTGGTTGGCGACGCTGTCGCTCCGGCCGGCGTGGTCGACCACCGGGCCGCTCAGGGCGGACGCCTCGACCTTGTGCGCCACCTCGTGCGGGGCGGCCTTGACGAGCAGCTTGACGAGGCTGTCCTCGAGATCGGCGGCGAGCGAGACGACCTTGGCGACGACCTGGCCGGTGAGGTCGTGGAAGTCCTGCGCCATCATGATGTCGGTGAGATGGCGATCGATGCGTGCCGTCGAGGCCTCGACCTCGCCGACGAAGTTCATCACCGCCCCGCTCGCGACCGCGCGCACCGGGTTGGCGACGATCGCCGCGGCGATGGCGCGCGTCGAAGAAGCGATGCTGGCGTGCTCCACCTTCGCCTGCTCGACCGAGCTCAGCACCTTGTCGGCGGCCTCGCCGGTCTTGGTTGCGATGTAGGTGAGGCGGCTGCGCGCATCGGGCAGGCCGTCGGCCGCGCGCTGCAGCTTGGGCATGACGCCGAGCTCGGTGAGCGTGTCGTGCAGCTGGCGCGTGAGCGCGCCGAGCTGGCGGAACACTTCCGGCGACGCCGCCGGCACGTCGGGGGCCAGATCTGCCGTCCGGTCCATCTTCATGCTCTCGGGTGCGGCGCGCCAGCCGGCGTGGCCATCTTCTGGAGGATCTTGTGGACCTTCTCTTCCAGCGTCGCCTTGGTGAACTGCTTGACGATGTAGCCGGCGGCGCCGCTCTTGGCCGCCAGGATGATGTCCTCCTTGCGCGCCTCGGCAGTGACCATCAGCACCGGCAGGTGCTTGAGCGCGTTGTCGGCCTTGATGGCGGCGAGCAGCTCGAAGCCGGTCATGTTGGGCATGTTGATGTCGGAGACGACGAAGTCGAACGGCTGCTCCTTCAGCTTGGAGAGCGCCTGGACGCCATCCTCGGCCTCTTCGGCGTTGTGGCAGCCCATGTCCTTCAGCAGCCCCTTGACGATGCGGCGCATCGTCGAGAAGTCGTCGACGACCAGGAATCTCAGGGCGGCGGCGTTGTTCATGGGCGTTCTCGTCTCGTACCGGTCGGTCAGGCTGTTGTCGGCCTGCGGCGCCGGAACTTGACCGGGCCAGGCGGGCCCGGAGCGCTGCGCGACCGGGGAAGAGCAACACATTTCCCGCCCTTCTCCCGCTATCGCCGGGGAGCGCGGAGTCGACACTTCTCTTTTCGCCCGAACTCCCAATGAACAACCAGGTGCTCTCGCAGGACGAGGTCGATGCCCTCCTCCAGGGCATCACCGGAGACAGCGACGTCGCCGAGGCGGCGCCGGAGAGCGGGACGGGCGGGGCGCGCGACTACAACCTGACCGACCAGGACAGGATCATCCGCGGCCGGATGCCGACGATGGAGCTCGTCAACGAGCGCTTCGCCCGCAACATCCGCGTCGGCATCTTCAACCTGATCCGAAAGAGCCCCGAGGTCGCCCTCAACGCGATCAAGCTGCAGAAGTACAGCGACTTCCTGCGCGAGATCGCCGTGCCGACCAACTTCAACATCATGAGCGTGCGGCCGCTGCGCGGCTCCGGTCTCGTCGTCTGCAACCCGAGCCTGATCTTCTCGATCATCGACGGCCTGTTCGGCGGCTCGGGCAAGTACCCGACGCGGATGGAAGGGCGCGACTTCTCGGCCACCGAGCAGCGCGTCATCGGCCGACTCGTCGACATCATTTCCGCCGAATACAAGAAGGCCTGGGAAGGCATCCACCCGATCGAGCTGGAATACCAGCGCTCGGAGATGTTGCCGCAGTTCGCCACCATCGCGACGCCGAGCGAAGTCGTCGTCACGACCTCGTTCACGCTCGAGCTAGGCGACGCCAGCGGCGAGATCCACTTCTGCATTCCCTACTCGACGCTCGAGCCGATCCGCGACGTCCTCTACTCGACCCTGCGCGGCGACTCGAACCAGCCCGATCAGCGCTGGATCAACCTGTTGAAGGAGCAGATCCAGCCGGCCGAGGTCGAGCTGGTCGCCGAGCTCGGGCACGCACCGGCGACCGTCGAGCAACTCCTGTCGCTCAAGCCGGGCGACTTCATCGAGATCGACCTTTCGCAGGTGATCCAGGCGACGGTGTGCGGCGTGCCGCTCTTCGACTGCCACTACGGCACCTCGAACGGCCACTATTCGCTCAAGGTCGACCAGCTGCTCGACCAGTCGGGCAGTGGCTGGAAGCGCGACGGCCGCTGATCTCGTGCGGGCCGGCGGCCCCGCTGGCGATCAGTTCAGCGCCATGAGCTTGCCGCGCTTCTGGGTGAGGTCGATGTAGCGCTGCAGCGTGCGCAGCGTCTCGCCGCCCGGCCGGATGAATTCGAATCCGAGGCGTGCGCCGCGAACGCCTTCGCTCACGGCAG
>JAYTHL010000474.1:0-3041 GCA_043732605.1 Rhizobacter sp.
ACCCCGGCGGCCGCCGCCTGGAGATGCGGCGGCTCCGCCGACGCCGGCAGGCGCCACGCGGCCACCACCAATGCCGCGAGCAGCGCGACGACGATCACCGGGAAGCGGCCGACGCCGATCGCCTCCAGGATGAAGCCGCTCGCGGTCACGGCTCCGACGAAGCCGATCGAGCCCCACATGCGCACCCGCCCATAGCGGCCGACGTCGAGCTTGCCGCCGCTGCTGACCCGCTGCGCGAGCGTCGCCTCGCTGATCGGGATCACGCCTGCGGTGCAGACGAAGAGCACGACGGTGACCGTCGCGACCCAGCCGTAGCCCGACGGAAAGAAGAAGCCGGTCGAGGCCAGCAGCGAGCCACTGGCAGCAACGCGCAGCAGCCGCTCGCGCCGGCCCGTGTGGTCGGCGAGCCAGCCCCAGGCGTAGGGGCTGAAGAGGCGCGTGCCGGCCTGCATCGACGTCAGCACGCCGATGGCGAGCGTCGAGTAGCCGAGACTCTGGAACCAGAGCGGCCCGTAGGTGCCGATCAGCCCGGCATAGGCGAAATAGGCGAACGAGACGGCGGCGAACGGCGCGACCGTCGGCCGCGCCGCCGACCCGGCGCCGCTCAAGGCACGCGCGCGGGGATCGGGCTCGGCGTCACGCGGACGTCGCCGCACTGGGCACGGTGGCGCAGGGCGTGGTCCATCAGCACGAGCGCGAGCATCGCCTCGGCGATCGGCGTCGCGCGGATGCCGACGCAGGGATCATGGCGACCGAGCGTCTCGACCGTCGTCGCCGCGCCCGCGAGATCGATCGAGCGGCGCGGGCTGCGGATCGAGCTCGTCGGCTTGATGGCGATCGAGACCGTGATGTCCTGCCCGGTCGAGATGCCGCCGAGGATGCCGCCGGCGTTGTTGCTCGCGAAGCCCTGAGGCGTGAGCTCGTCGCCGTGCATCGTTCCGCGCTGCTCCACCGACGCGAATCCAGCGCCGATCTCGACGCCCTTGACCGCGTTGATGCCCATCATCGCGTGGGCGATGTCGGCGTCGAGCTTGTCGTAGAGCGGCTCACCCAAACCGACGGGCACGTTACGCGCGACAACGTCGATGCGAGCGCCGCAGCTGTCGCCGGCCTTTCGCAGCTCGTCGACGTAGGCCTCGATGCGGCCGATGTCGCTCGCATTCGCCGCCCAGAACGGATTCGCCGTCACCTGCTCGAATCCCTCGAACGGGATCGCGATCGCGCCGATCTGCGTCATGTGGCCGATGAAGGTCGTGCCGTACGCGGCTTTCAGCCACTTGCGCGCGATCGCCCCCGCGCCGACCGCCGGTGCCGTCAGCCGCGCCGACGCGCGACCGCCGCCGCGCGGGTCGCGCAGGCCGTACTTGTGGTGATAGGTGTAGTCGGCATGACCCGGGCGAAAGGTGTTCAGCAGGTTCGCGTAGTCCTTGCTGCGCTGGTCGGTGTTGCGGATGAGCAGCGCGATCGGCGTGCCGGTGGTGCGGCCATCGAACACGCCGGAGAGGATCTCGACGGTGTCGGCTTCGTTCCTCTGCGTCACGTGGCGCGAGGTGCCGGGGCGGCGCCGGTCGAGCTCGGGCTGGATGTCGGCTTCCGAGAGTTCCATGCCGGGCGGGCAGCCGTCGATCACGCAGCCGATCGCCGGGCCGTGGCTTTCTCCGAAGGTGGTGACGCGAAAGAGCGTTCCGATCGTGCTCCCGGACATGCTGGCGGGTACCGACCCTAGTTCGGCTTCGACGAGGGCAGCTCGTCGCGGCTCTCGACCGGCCAGTCGCGGATGTAGGCCTTCAGCATGCGGTTCTCGAAGTCCTGGCTGTCGACGACCGACTTGGCGACGTCGTAGAACGAGACCACGCCCATCAGCGTCTTCTCGCTCAGCACCGGCATGTAGCGGGCATGCCGGCCGAGCATCATGCGACGCACCTCGTCGAGCTCGGTGGCCGGGGTGCAGGTGAGCGGCGCGTCGTCCATCACGCTGCGCACGCGCGTCGTGCCGACGGCGCCTCCGTTCTTGACGATCGCCTGGATCACCTCGCGGAAGGTGAGCATGCCGACCAGCTCGCCGTGCTCCATGACGACGAGCGAGCCGATGTCGCGCTCCGACATGGTGTTGAGCGCGGAGGACAGCGCCTCGTCGGGCGCGACCGTGAAGAGCGTCCCGCCCTTGACGCGCAAGATGTCCATGACTTTCATGATCGTCTCCGGTGATCGGTCTAACGTTCCGCGACGGTCCTGCGCCGGGGCCGCCAGCGGGGCGTCTGCGGATCAATATAGCCCACAATCGCCCGCGAAAGAGACCTCATATGCCCGGCTATTCGACCCCCGGCTTCGACACGCTCGCGCTCCATGCCGGTGCGGCGCCCGACCCTGCGACCGGTGCGCGCGCCGTGCCGATCCACCTCACGACCTCGTTCGTGTTCGAGTCGAGCGAGCATGCCGCGTCGCTCTTCAATATGGAGCGCTCGGGGCACGTCTACAGCCGGATCTCGAATCCGACCAACGCCGTGCTCGAGGAGCGCGTCGCCGCGCTCGAAGGTGGCAGCGGCGCGATCGCGACCGCGAGCGGCCAGGCCGCGCTGCACCTGGCGATCGCGACCATCGCCGGATCGGGCTCGCACGTCGTCGCCTCGAGCGCGCTCTACGGCGGCTCGCACAACCTGCTGCGCTACACGATGGCGCGCTTCGGCATCGCGACGACCTTCGTGCGGCCCGGCGACATCGACGCCTGGCGCGCGGCGATCCGGCCCGAGACCAAATTGCTCTTCGGCGAAACCCTCGGCAACCCCGGCCTGGACGTGCTCGACATCCCGACCGTTTCCGCCATTGCACATGACGCCGGTGTGCCCTTGCTGGTCGATTCGACCTTCACCACGCCCTACCTGATGCGCCCGTTCGACCACGGCGCCGACCTGATCTTCCATTCGGCCACCAAGTTCCTCTGCGGCCACGGCACCGTGGTTGGCGGCGTGCTGATCGACGGCGGCGGCTTCGACTGGAGCCTGGCGCCGCGTTTCCCCGAGCTGAACCAGCCCTACGCCGGT
>JAYTHL010000475.1:0-3036 GCA_043732605.1 Rhizobacter sp.
CCGTGCGCGGTGCCCGCTCGATCGCTTTCGCCGGATCATCCTCGTCTTTTGTCGCGTCCTTCGCATCCGGCGCGGAGGCCGCCCCCCCCATCAGCGGCGCTTCCTCTGATTCCGACGACTCCACCGGCACCTCGATGCGCATCTGGTCCGTATTCACGACCGCCTTCTTCGCAAGCCCGCCCGAAACCAGGTCCGGGAACGCGATGATCAGCCCGACCATGATCAGCTGGATCACGACGAACGGCACCGCGCCCCAGTAGATCTGCCCGGTCGTCACCCGCGGCGTGAGCTTGCCGGTCAGCTTGTCGATGAAGTCCTTGGCCGGCGCGACGCTGCGCAGGTAGAACAGCGCGAAGCCGAACGGCGGGTGCATGAAGGAGGTCTGCATGTTGACCGCGAGCAGCACGCCGAACCACGTGAGGTCGATGCCGAGCTTGGCCGCCACCGGCCCGACGAGCGGCACGATGATGAACGCCAGCTCGAAGAAGTCGAGAAAGAAGGCGAGGACGAAGATCAGGATGTTGACGACGATCAGGAAGCCGAGCTGGCCGCCGGGCAGGCCGGTGAGCAGATGCTCGACCCAGATCGAACCGTCGACGGCCTGGAACGACAGGCTGAAGGTGGTCGAGCCGACCAGGATCAGGACCACGAACGACGACAGCTTCATCGTCGTGTCCATCGCCTGGCGCATCAGGCGCAGGTTCAGGCGCCGCCGCACCATCGCCATCACCAGCGCGCCGACGGCGCCCATCGCGCCGCCTTCGGTCGGCGTTGCGATGCCGAGGAATATCGTGCCGAGGACGAGAAAGATCAGCGCCAGCGGCGGGATCAGCACGAAGGTGACGCGCTCGGCCATGTTCGAGAGCAGTTTCAGCTTCAACACGCGGTTCACCACCGAGAGCACGAAGGCGATGCCGATGCCGACGCACATCGAGGTGACGATGAGCTCATCGGTCGGCGTGGTCTGCGGCCGCGTCTTGGCGAAGAGCACCGCGGCGGCCGTCGAGACGATCGCGAGGAAGACGAGCGAGCGCAGGCCAGCCGAGCCGTCGTCTTCGCGGATCGTGCGCGCCTCCTTCGGCAACGCCGGCACGAACTCCGGCTTCACGATGCTCAGCGCGAAGATGTAGGCGACGTAGAGGCCGGTGAGGACGAAGCCGGGGATGAACGCGCCCTTGTAGAGATCGCCGACGCTCTTGCCCAGCTGGTCTGCGAGGACGATCAGCACCAGCGACGGCGGGATGATCTGCGCGAGCGTGCCCGACGCCGCGATCACGCCGCTCGCGACGCGCCGGTCGTAGCCGTAGCGCAGCATGATCGGCAGCGAGATCAGGCCCATGGAGATCACCGATGCGGCGACCACGCCGGTCGTCGCCGCGAGCATCGCGCCGACCAGGATGACCGCGTAGCCGAGGCCGCCGCGGATGGGACCGAACAGCTGGCCGATGGTGTCGAGCAGATCCTCGGCCATGCCCGAGCGCTCGAGGATCAGGCCCATGAAGGTGAAGAACGGGATCGCGAGCAGGGTGTCGTTCTGCATGATCCCGAAGATGCGCAGCGGCAGCGCCTGCATCAGCGCTTCGGGCAGGAGTCCGAGCTCGATCCCGATGAGACCGAAGAGGAGGCCGCAGGCCGCGAGCGAGAACGCGACCGAGTATCCGAACAGCAGGAAGACGATCAGGCTGCCGAACATGATCGGTGCCATGTTCGAGGCGATGAACTGCATCATGCGCGGCCCGCCTTCTCGGCCTGGAGGCGCACGTACTCGGCGAGCTCCTCCTCGGCGGTCTTGGCGACGTGGCGCTGGGTCGGATCGGGGACGAGGCCGCGCAGGAAGGCGAAGCGCTTGATCAGCTCGGAGATGCCCTGCAGACCGAGCAGCAGGAAGCCGAGCGGCAGCAGCGCGAACACCGGCCAGCGCACCAGCCCGCCGGCGTTGTTCGACATCTCGTGCATGGTGTAGGCGCGGATGACGAGCGGCAGCGAGAGGTCGATGACCACGACGACGAACGGCAGCAGGAAGGCGCAGATGCCGACGATGTCGATCCAGATCTGGGTGCGCTTGCTGAAGCGCCCGGCGATGACGTCGATCTTCACGTGCTCCTGGCGCAGCAGCGTGTAGCCCGCCGCCAGCAGGAAGACCGCCGCGAAGAGGTACCACTGGATCTCGAGCAGGCCGTTGGAGCTCTGGTCGAAGACCTTGCGCACGATGGCATTGCCGGCGCTGATGAGCACCGCCGCGAGAACCAGCCAGGCGACCCAGCGACCCACGAACTCGTTGAGGCGGTCGATCAGGCGCGAAAGGGTGATCAGCGGGGCCAAGGCGTCTCCGGGGGGTCGCGATCGGGGCTCTCGGCGAGCGGCCCCGTGAAGCGCCGCCTAATGTATCTGCGCGATGCGCGCCGCCAGCGCCGGACGTCGGCCGATCGGGAAACTCCTAGGTCCCGCAGGACGAGAGGTCAACGAAGCGAGAGAGCAGCGCTGACGAGTTTTCCCGAGCGCGTGCCCGAACGGCAGAACGCGAGGATCGGCTTGGGCATCGTCGCGAGCATCTGTGCGAAGCGTGCGATCTCGTGTTCGGTCTGGAGATTGGGCGCGACCGGCAGCCACGCGTAGTCGATTCCGGCGGCGCGCGCCGCGGCTTCGATGCTCACGGAGGTCGGCTGCGTCGGTCCGCCCTCGAAGTCGGGCCGGTTGTTGATCACGCTGCGAAAGCCCGCGGCGGCGGCCTCGGCCATCGACTCGGGCGCGAGCTGGGCCGCGACGGCGATGTCGGGCGTGAGGCGTTGGACGGTCAGCGGCATCGCTTCACTTCGCAAGTGCGGCTTTCACGCTCGACGAGACCAGCCCCATGTCGGCTCGGCCGGAGAAGCGTGCCTTCGCCGCGGTCATCACCTTTCCCATGTCGCCCGGACCCGTCGCACCGAGCTCGGCGACGAGCGCGGCGACCTCCGCTGCGACAGCGGCGGCATCGAGCCGTGCCGGCAGATAGCTTTCGAGCACGACCAACTCGGCCTGTTCCTTGTCGACCAGATC
>JAYTHL010000476.1:0-9988 GCA_043732605.1 Rhizobacter sp.
ATTGGCTCGATGGCGCGCACGGCCGAGTGCCCATCGTGCTGATGGGCGACGCCGCCCACACCGCGCACTTCTCGATCGGCTCGGGCACCAAGCTCGCGATCGAGGACTCGATCGAGCTCGCGCGCTCGATCGGCCAGCATCTGGGCGATCTGCCCGCCGCGCTGAAGCACTACGAAGACCTGCGCAGCATCGAGGTGCTGCGCATCCAGAACGCGGCGCGCAACTCGACCGAGTGGTTCGAGCACGTCGACCGCTACGTCAACCTGCCGCCCGAGCAGTTCGCCTATTCGCTCTTGACGCGCAGCCAGCGCATCAGCCACGAGAACCTGCGCCTGCGCGACAAGGCGTACGTCGAGGACTACGAAGGCTGGATCGCGGAGCGCTCGGGTCTGCCGACACGCGTTGCGTCGAAGTCGTCCGTGCCGCCGATGCTCACGCCGTTCACGCTGCGCGGCGTCACGCTCGCCAACCGCATCGTCGTCTCGCCGATGGCGCAGTACTGGGCGGTCGACGGCATCCCCGGCGACTACCACCTCGTGCACCTCGGCGCCCGCGCGATGGGCGGCGCCGGCCTCGTGTTCGCGGAGATGACGTGCCCGTCGGCCGAGGCGCGCATCACCCTCGGCTGCCCGGGCCTGTGGAACGTCGAGCAGCGCGACGCGTGGAAGCGCATCGTCGACTTCGTCCACACCAACAGCGGCGCGAAGATGGGGGTCCAGCTTGGTCACTCGGGTGCGAAGGGTTCGACGCGGCTCGCATGGGACGGCATCGACCAGCCGCTCGAGAGCGGCAACTGGGAGCTGATCTCGGCCTCGCCGCAGCAGTACCTCGACGGCGTCAGCGACTGGTCGCGCGCGATGACGCGCGCCGACATGGACCGCGTCACGGGCGACTTCGTCCGCTCGACGCGCTACGCCGCCGAAGCCGGCTTCGATTGGCTCGAGCTGCATTGCGCGCACGGCTACCTGCTCTCGTCGTTCATCTCGCCGCTCACCAACCAGCGCACCGACGAGTACGGCGGCTCGCTCGCCAACCGCCTGCGCTATCCGCTCGAGATCTTCCACGCCGTCCGCGAGGTCTGGCCCAAGACGCTGCCGATCTCGGTGCGGATCTCGGCGCACGACTGGGTCGAAGGCGGCATCACGCCGGACGACGCGATCGAGATCGCGCGCGCCTTCAAGGCGGCCGGCGCCGATCTGATCGATTGCTCGTCGGGCCAGGTGAGCAAGAAGGAGCAACCGGTCTTCGGGCGCATGTTCCAGACGCCGTTCGCCGACCGCATCAGGAACGAAGCCGGCATCCCGACCATCGCCGTGGGCGCGATCTCTGAGGCCGACCACATCAACAGCATCATCGCCGCCGGCCGCGCCGACCTGTGCGCCGTCGCCCGGCCGCATCTGGCCAATCCGGCCTGGACGCTGCTCGAGGCGGCGAAGATCGGCTACACCGACCTCGCGTGGCCGAAGCAGTACCGGGCCGCCAAGGTGCAGCTCGAGCGCAACCTCGAGCGCGAGCGCGCGGCGGCGGCGCAGACGGGCGGCCTCAGCCCGCTCGCCGCGGCCAACAAGGCGCTCGGCGTCTGAGTCGCAGCTCGCGCCGAACGAATCCACGAGAAGAGACCGAGCCATGACGAAGAAGGAATCCGCGGCCGACGACCACGCCGTCCGCCCGGTCGTCGGCGACGACGCCGTGCTGCAGCTCTGGCGGCGCCTGCTCTCGAGCACGACGCAGATCGAGAACGAGGTGCGCCTGCGCCTGCAGGACCGCTTCGGCATCTCGCTCTATCGCTTCGACTATCTCTCCCAGCTGAGCCGCGTCAACGCCGCGATGCGGATGGTCGAGCTCTCGCGGTTGATGCGCATCGTCGGCGGCAACCTCACGCAGCTCACCGACGATCTCGCGAAGGAAGGCTGGGTCAAACGCGACACCAGCCATGAGAACCACCTGCTCTGGAGCGTGCGCCTCACGCAGGTCGGCCGCGCCGGCTTCGAGGAGATCGCGCAGGAGCACGAGCTATGGATCCGCGAGCTCTTCGGCGGCTTCGACTCCGACGCGGTGCGCGAGCTCTACGCCAAGCTCGGCGAGCTGCGCATGCATCTGCCCATCGATGGCGAGACCCCGGCCGAGGAGCCCGCGAAATGAACGACACCACACCCGTCGGGCTCGACCCGGCCCTCGCCGACGGCAACCGCCGTCCGCTCGTCGGCTACCAGGCGAAGCACTTCCTCTGGCAGGCGAGCGGCGGCGTCGCGACGATCACGCTCAACCGCCCCGAGCGCAAGAATCCTCTCACCTTCGACTCCTACGCCGAGTTGCGCGACCTGTTCGAGCGGCTGCGCCATGCGAGCGACGTCAAGGTCGTCGTCCTGTCCGGTGCCGGCGACAACTTCTGCTCCGGCGGCGACGTGCACGAGATCATCGGGCCGCTCGTCAAGCTGAAGGTGCCCGAGCTGCTGATGTTCACGCGCATGACCGGCGATCTCGTCAAGGCGATGCGCGTCTGCCCGCAGCCGATCGTCGCGGCGATCGACGGCGTGTGCGCCGGGGCGGGCGCGATCATGGCGATGGCGAGCGACCTGCGCGTCGGCACGGCGCGCAGCAAGACCGCGTTCCTCTTCAACCGCGTCGGCCTCGCCGGCTGCGACATGGGCGCGTGCGCGATGCTGCCGCGGATCATCGGCCAGGGCCGCGCGAGCGAGCTGCTCTACACAGGCCGCTCGCTCGGCGGCGAAGAGGCCGAGCGCTGGGGCTTTTTCAACCGTCTCGTCGAGCCGGCGAAGCTGACCGACGAGGCGATGAAGCTCGCCGGCGATCTCGCCGCCGGCCCGACCTTCGCCAACGGCATCACCAAGACCATGCTCCACCAGGAGTGGGCGATGACGATCGAACAGGCGATCGAGGCCGAGGCGCAGGCGCAGGCGATCTGCATGCTCACCCAGGACTACACGCGCGCCTACGAGGCGTTCGTGGCGAAGCAGAGGCCGACCTTCGAGGGCAACTGAGCGCACGCTTGTCATCCTGAACGCAGTGAAGGATCTCTTGTCTTGAGCGACACCCGCTACCTCGCCTGGCCCTTCTTCGAGCCGCGCCACGCGACCCTCGCGCGCGAGCTCGATGCCTGGGCCACGATCAACGTCGCGCACACCCACGGCACCGATGTCGACGACGCCTGCCGCGCGCTCGTGCGCTCGCTCGGCGCCGGCGGCTGGCTCTCGCACGCGATCGCCGGCCGCGGCCACGGCGGCAGCGAAGACCTGATCGACACGCGCGCGATCTGCCTCATCCGCGAGACGCTCGCGCGCCACGATGGCCTCGCCGACTTCGCCTTCGCGATGCAGGGCCTCGGCTCGGGTGCGATCAGCCTCGCCGGCACGACCGAGCAGCAGTCGCGCTACCTGCCGCGCGTCGCCAGGGGCGAGGCGATCGCCGCGTTCGCGCTCTCCGAGCCCGACGCCGGCTCCGACGTCGCCGCGATGGCCTGCGCCGCGCGCGCCGACGGCGACGGCTACGTCCTCGACGGCGAGAAGACCTGGATCTCGAACGGCGGCATCGCCGACTTCTACGTCGTCTTCGCCCGCACCGGCGAAGCAGGCGCACGCGGCATCAGCGCCTTCATCGTCGACGCCGACGTGCCCGGCTTCGAGATCGCCGAGCGCATCGCTGTGATCGCGCCGCATCCGCTCGCGCGCCTTCGCTTCACCAAATGCCGAGTGAAGGCGACGCAGCGCATCGGCGCCGAAGGCGAGGGCTTCAAGGTCGCGATGCGCACGCTCGACGTCTTTCGCACCTCGGTCGCTGCCGCCGCGCTCGGCTTCGCGCGCCGCGCCTTCGACGAGGCGATGCACCGCGCGACGACGCGGCGCATGTTCAAGGGCGTGCTCGGCGACTTCCAGCTCACGCAAGCGAAGCTCGCCGAGATGGCGACGACGATCGACTCTGCCGCGCTCCTTACTTACCGCGCCGCCTGGCTGCGCGACCAGGGCGGCAACGTCACGCGCGAGGCGGCGATGGCCAAGCTGGCCGCCACCGAAGGCGCGCAGCGCGTCATCGACGCGGCGGTGCAGATGTGGGGCGGCCTCGGCGTGAAGAGCGGCGAGACGGTCGAGTCGCTCTACCGCGAGATCCGCGCCTTGCGGATCTACGAGGGCGCGAGCGAGGTGCAGCAGCTCATCATCGGCCGCGACCTGCTGAAGTCGATCGGCGACGACAAGGAGACACGCAAATGAAGGAAGCGCTTTTGCCCGCGGGCTGGCCGCGGCCGAAGGGCTATGCCAACGGCGTCGCCGTCAGCGGCAAGCAGGTCTACGTCGCCGGCATGGTCGGCTGGGACGCGAACGGCGTGTTCGCGAGCGACGACTTCGCGGCCCAGGCCAGGGTCGCGCTCGAGAACGTCGCCGCCGTGCTGCGTGCGGGCGGCGCGAAGCCCGAGCACATCGTGCGCATGACCTGGTACGTCACGAGCAAGCGCGAGTATCTCGGCGCCAGCCGTGCCGTCGGCGCGGCGTTTCGCGAGATCGTCGGCAACTTCGACATCGCCATGACGGCCGTCGAGGTGACGGCGCTGATGGAAGATCGCGCCAAGGTCGAGATCGAGTGCACGGCCGTCATCCCCGATTGAACACGCAGAGACAGAGAACGGAACACACCATGACCAAGCCGAACAAGGCGAGCTTTCAGTGGGACGACCCGCTGCTGCTCGAGCAGCAACTCACCGACGACGAGCGCGCCGTGCGCGAGGCGGCACGCGCGTATGCACAGGAGCAGCTCCTGCCGCGCGTGACCGAGGCCTTCCGCAACGGCACGACGGACGTTGCGATCTTCAAGGAGATGGGCGAGCTCGGCCTGCTCGGCTCGACCATCCCCGAGCAGTACGGCGGCGGCGGCATGAACTACGTCTGCTACGGCGTCGTTGCGCGCGAGGTCGAGCGCGTCGACTCTGGCTACCGCTCGATGATGAGCGTGCAGTCGTCGCTCGTGATGGTGCCGATCAACGAGTTCGGCACTGAGGCGCAGAAGCAGAAGTATTTGCCCAAGCTCGCGCGCGGCGAGTGGATCGGCTGCTTCGGCCTCACCGAGCCGAACCACGGCTCCGATCCCGGCAGCATGGTCACGCGCGCGCGCAAGGTCGCGGGCGGCTACTCGCTCAGCGGCTCGAAGATGTGGATCACCAACTCGCCGATCGCCGACGTCTTCGTCGTCTGGGCCAAGGACGACGAGGGCGCGATCCGCGGCTTCATCCTCGACAAGGGCGCCAAGGGCCTGAGCGCCCCTGCCATCCACGGCAAGGTCGGCCTGCGCGCGTCGATCACCGGGGAGATCGTGATGGACGAGGTGTTCTGCGCCGAGGAGAACGCCTTCCCCGAAGTGCGCGGCCTGAAAGGCCCGTTCACCTGTCTCAACAGCGCCCGCTACGGCATCGCCTGGGGCGCGCTCGGCGCCGCAGAAGACTGCTTCCACCGCGCGCGGCAATACACGATGGACCGCAAGCAGTTCGGCAAGCCGCTCGCCGCCAACCAGCTCATCCAGAAGAAGCTCGCCGACATGGAGACCGAGATCACGCTCGGCCTGCAAGGGTGCCTGCGCCTCGGCCGCATGAAGGACGAGGGCACGGCGTCGGTCGAGATCACGTCGATCATGAAGCGCAACTCGTGCGGCAAGGCGCTCGACATCGCCCGCCTGGCGCGCGACATGATGGGCGGCAACGGCATCAGCGACGAGTTCGGCGTGGCGCGCCATCTCGTCAATCTCGAGGTCGTCAACACCTACGAGGGCACGCACGACGTGCACGCGCTGATCCTCGGCCGTGCGATCACGGGCATCGCGGCGTTCTGAGCCAGACGCTGAAACCGGCGCGCTCCATGCATTCGCACGCGAGGCCATGAGCTCTTCTTCTGCCCATATCCACACCGCCCACGTCGACACCTTCGCGCGCGACCACCTGCCGCCAGCGGAGGAGCAGCCCGAGTATTTCCTCGACCTCCCCGAGCTGCGCTTCCCCGAGCGACTCAACTGCGCCACCGAGCTGCTCGATCGCCATGTGACCGAAGGCCGCGGCGACCGAGCCTGCGTGAGCGCACCGGCCGGCCCCTCGTGGACCTACGCCGAGCTGCAGCGCCAGGCCGACCGCATCGCCTACGTGCTCGTCGCCGAGTGCGGCCTCGTGCCCGGCAACCGCGTGCTGCTGCGGGCCGCCAACAAGCCGATGCTCGTCGCCTGCTGGTTCGCGGTGATGAAGGCGGGCGGCATCGCCGTCGCGACGATGCCGATGCTGCGCGCCAAGGAGCTGGTGCAGATCGTCGAGAAGGCCGAGGTGACGATCGCCCTCTGCGACGCGGCGTTGCGCGCCGAGCTCGACATCGCGGCGGCACAAGCGCCGAGGCTCGCGCGCATCGTCTGCTTCGGCGGCGACGCGACCGCGGCCGACGGTCTCGAGGCGCGCATGGTCCGCCACCAGGCGCCGTTCACGACCATCGACACCGCCGCCGACGACACCTGCCTGCTCGCCTTCACCTCCGGCACCACCGGCCAGCCGAAGGCGACGATGCATTTCCACCGCGACGTGATGGCGAGCTGCATGTGCTTCCCGCCGCACGTGCTGCGCGCGGAGCCCGACGATGTCTTCATCGGCAGCCCGCCGCTCGCCTTCACCTTCGGGCTCGGCGGCCTCACGCTCTTTCCGATGCACATCGGCGCCTCGACCGTGCTGCTCGAGAAGGCCGGCCCGCCCGACCTGCTCGAGGCCATCGTCGTCCAGCGCGCGACCGTCTGCTTCACCGCGCCGACCTCGTACCGCGCGATGGCCGCCGGCGCGCGCGAGAAGAAGATCGGCGTGCGCGACGGCGGCGTGCTGCGCAAGTGCGTCGCCGCCGGCGAGGCGCTGCCCGCCGCCACGCGCGCGCTCTGGAAAGAGGCCACCGGCATCGAGATCATCGACGGCATCGGCGCGACCGAGATGTTCCACATCTTCATCTCCGCCGACGAGGCGCACGCGCGGCCCGGTGCCACCGGCGTGCCCGTGCCCGGCTACCGCGCGCGCGTCGTCGACGAGCAAGGCAACAGGGTGCCCGCAGGCACGATCGGCCGGCTGGCGGTGCAGGGCCCCACGGGCTGCCGCTACCTGAGCGACCCGCGCCAGGCCGAGTATGTGAAGGGCGGCTGGAATTTCACCGGCGACGCGTACATGCAGGACGCCGACGGATACTTCTTCTACCAGAGCCGCACCGACGACATGATCATCTCGGCCGGCTACAACATCGCGGCGATGGAAGTCGAAGACGTGTTGCTGCGCCACGAGGCCGTGGCCGAATGCGCCGTCATCGGCCACCCCGACGAGGAGCGCGGCCAGATCGTCAAGGCCTTCGTCGTGCTGCGCGCGCCGCACGCGGGCGACGAGTCGATGGTCAAGGCGCTGCAGGACTACGTGAAGGCGACGGTCGCGCCGTACAAGTATCCGAGGGCGGTGGAGTTCCTCGAGGCGCTGCCGCGGACGGAGACCGGGAAGCTGCAGAGGTTTCGGTTGCGTGGATAGGCGAGCTCGCCTCGACGTTCGTTGAAGACCTGTCGCTATGCCTTCTCACTCGTCGACAGGATCAGCAATGCCTTGGATCCGCCGACGACCCACGCAGGATCGATGCGCCTGTCGAACGTGGCCAGCCTGCCGCGCCGTTCGGCGGCCAGCATGAGCAGGTAGGCATCGGTCAGCTGGCCGGAGGCCGGCAGGGTCGTCACGCGACGGGTCTCGCGCAGCGTCACGGCATCGGGCCAGAACTGATGACCGGGGGCCGCGCAAAGCGCCGTGAGCAGCACGCGTGCGCCCTCCGCTGTGCCAGGCCCCTGGCGATAGTTGGGGTGACCCAGGATGCGAAGGAAACCGTTCTCGGTGAGCGGGCAGGTCGCCCAGCCGTCGGCCTGGGCGCGCGGAAGAAAATCCAGCGCCGCCGCGTGGTGAGGGTGCCACTCGTCGAGCAGCGCGATGAGCAGGTTGACGTCGAGCAGGAACACCGCTCGCTCAGCCGCGCCCGCGTGCACCGCGCGGCGCGCGGTCGAGCCAGGCGACGGCGTCTTCGACATCGCCTTCGGCCAGTCGACGGTGCAGCTCGGCGTTCGGATTGGCCGGTCCGCGCTTGTGCAGGCAGGGGAGGCCCGACGCACCCGTCGCAAAGGCGCCAGACGAGCCCAGCGGCGGCGCCAGCTCGCGGCGCAAGGCATGCTCGACCATCGCCTTCAGCGTGGTGCGCCGGTGCACCGCCGCGGCCTTGGCCTCGATGAGCAAGTCGTCGTCGAGCTCGAGCGTCGTCTTCATATGGGTGAGTATATGGGTCTATGGGCAGCGATGCAGGCGCCGCGGGGCCACAGGGCTAGAACACCTGCGTCCAGTTCCTCAGCGCTTCCAGCTCGTCGTGGACCGCACGTGGAAATCCTTTCCGCCCCTTGCGCTCGTCGCGCAGGAGCCTGTTGAACGCGGCCTGGCAGAGCTCCGGTTCTTCCCAGACCTCGGCCAGCGCGTTGACGATGCGCGGAAACTGGCGGCTGAGGAGATTTGGCCGCAGTGCCGTCGGCAAGGCCATCAGCCAGTCGATCGCTTTGCCGGTGAGTGCGCGGTCGGTCGGCACGCTGGCGCGCCGCAGGCGCTTCCAGTGTTCCGGCCGATCGAAGCCGGACACGTCGAATTGCGACACCGATTCGGCGTCGAGGATGCGCCGGGCCTCCTCGATGTCGGTGAGCTCGAACTCGAGTCCTTCACCCCAATCGGATTCGGGGGGAGGGGGCGGCGGCTTCTTGGGCTGATCCATGGATGCACTCGATCAGCGTCACAACCCGACCAGCAGTTGCGGATCGGCCCTCGCCCAGTCGCGCCGCAGCTCCGCACGCAGCGCGTCCGATTCCACCGCGCGGCCCTGCGCGCGCAGCGACAGCGCGAGCCCGCGCCGCGCCCAGCCGCTCTTCGGGTGATCGGCGAGATCGGCGCGGAAGGTCTGCTCCGCCTCGGCCCAGCGCTTCGTCTGCAGCTGGATGTCGCCGAGCGTCAGGCGCGCGCCGGCGGCAAGCAGCGGCGGCTCGGTGTCGTCGACGTCCTTGGCCAGGGCGATCGTCTGGATCTGATCGGCGACGGCCGCGTCGCCCCGGCCTTGGGCCAGCGCCACCTCGGCGCGCAGCCGTTGCCGCGCCACCGAGGCGACGCCGCGCAGCATCTTGTCGACGTAGCCGTTGCCGGGGTGTGCGTCGATGAGCTTGGCCGCCGGCGGCTCGACCTTGGCCAGCATCTCGGCCGCTTGCGCAGTCTGGCCGGTGCGTGCCAGCGCGATGCCGCGCGCGGCGTCGCCGAGCATCGCCGCCATGCCCTTCGTGTCGCCGACCGGCGGCTCCTGGAGCACGTCGTTCCAGCGCTCGAGGCGCAGCAGCGTCAGGATCGGCCGGCTGCGCGCGAACTCGGCGAATTCGCTCTCGCCCTTGGCGCGTGCCGCCGAGGCGCGCGCCGTGTTCAGCGCGAGCTCGCCGCGGCCTTCCATCAGGGCCGCGTACCAGAGGAAGTCGCCGTCGTGCCTGCGCCAGTCCTTGCTGGGCTGGAATCCCTGCCGTGCCAGCTCGGCGTCCTGCGCATCGTCGGCGGCGAGAGCCTGCTCGTTGACGCGGCTCGCATCGGCATAGCGCCCGAGCCGCACGAAGGTGTGCGACGGCATGTGCAGCAGATGCGGCGACGCCTGCGCGAGCCCGCCCAGCCGATCGGCCGCGGCCTCGGCGCGCGCCGCGACACCCGGCGCGTCGACGGCGTGGATCATGTAGTGGTTGAGGCCGACGTGATCCGGGTGCGTCGCGAGCAGCCCCTCGAGGCGCGCCGCCACCTCGCCGATCCGGCCCGACGGCCGGCCTGTCTTCGGGTCCCACCAGTCGTCGGTGCGGGTCGCGATCATCTCGGCTTCGGCGTACATCGAGAGCACGTCCGCGTCGTCGGGATAGCGGTCGGCGAGCAGGCGCATCCGATCGGCGT
>JAYTHL010000477.1:0-3029 GCA_043732605.1 Rhizobacter sp.
GCGTGCGGCGGCCTCGCCTTCCTCGCCTGGTCGACGGCCGCGACCGCCGTGCTCCAGCGCCGCTACCGCACGCTCTCGCTCGCCGCGACGCTGCGCGCCGCCGCCGAGCTGTTCCGCTCGCGCGCCGACGTGCTCTCGGCGGTGCGCTCGCACGAGAGCAAGGCCGAGCCGATCCGCGCCTGGATCAGCGGCGAGGCGGCGCTCGCCGACCGCCTGCAGGCCGCCCGCGACATGCTCTTCGCCGCGCCCGATTCGGTGCGCTCGTGCCGCGATATCGCCATCCTCACGCGCGTCATCGACCTGCGCGACATCCTGCTCGCGAGCCGGCTCGATGCCGAACAGCTCGGCGTCGACGCGACCGGGCGCGCGATCCTGCAGCGCGTCGGCGTCGCGCTGCGCAAGATCGGCGATGCGCTCGACGAGGTCGCCGACCACGTCCGCGACGGCACTGCGCAGGCGAGCGAATCGCCGCCGATCGTCTTCCACGAAGTCTTCGCCGATCTGCCGATGACGCTCGACGATCCGCGCGCGCGCTGGTTCCCGTCGCTGGTCGGGCGGCTGCGCCGGCTCGACGGCGACGTGCGCCGCATCCATCGCCTGCTGCAAGGCCAGACCGAGCCGCTGCCGCTGACGCGCGAGCAGCTCAAGAAGTTCATGACGCCGCGCGGCTTCCCGCTGCGCGCGCTGCGCCCGCACTGGCGCTTCGACTCGCCGGTGCTGCGCCACGCGCTGCGCATGGGCCTGGCGCTCGGCGCGGCCTACTACCTCGCGCTGGCGCTGCCGTGGAGCTCGCATCCGTGGTGGCTGGTGCTCAGCGTCGGCGTCGTCCTGCGCGGCAACCTCGGCGAGACACTGGCACGCCGCAACGCACGGGTCGCCGGGACGTTGATGGGTTGCCTCGTGGTCGTCGGCCTGTCGTACGTCGCAACGGCGAACCTGCTGAGCGGCGTCTTCCTCGCTGCGCTCGCGACCGCCCACGCCTTCGTCGCGCAGCGCTACTGGCTGACGGCGACGGCGGCGAGCGTCATGGCCTTGCTGCAATCGCATCTCGTCAATCCGGAAGGCGGCTTCGCGATCGCCGAGCGCGTCGCCGACACCTTCCTCGGCGCGCTGCTCGCGTGGTGCTTCAGCTACGTGCTGCCATCGTGGGAGCGCCGCGGCGTCGCCGAAGGCGTCGCGCGCGTGCTGCGCGACGTCCACGACTACGCGTCGCAGTCGCTGCGCATGGCCGAGGCCGATCCGCTCGAGGAGCGGCTCGCGCGCCGGCGCGCCTACGACTCGCTCACCGCGCTCTCGACGGCCTTGCGCCGCAGCAGCGTCGAGCCGAAAGGCGTGCGCCTGCCGGCCGCCGAAATCGCAACGCTGATCGATCACGGCGAGCGTCTGATGGCGCATCTGTCGATGGTGCGGATCACGCTCGCGCGGCTGAAGAACGAGGACGCGGCGCCGCTGCCGGTGAACTCCGCCCTCGAAGAGGCCGCGACCGCGCTCGAAGCGTGCCTCGACCTCAAGCGCGACGAGCTGCCGACGGTCGAAGGTGCGGCGCAACGCGACCTCGAGCTCCTGCCGGAGCAGCCGGCCGCACGCGACGTCATGCCGTGGCTCAAGCGACGCCTGTCGCTGATGGTGGTCGAGGCCGGCCGCATCCGTCACGCGGCGCGCTCGGCGCTCGCGGTCTAGCGGTCGATCGGCGCTATCGCGACGTCGTTGGGATCGGCGCTCGGCGGCGTTTGGGTGCCGGCGCGTCGGACAGCTCGATCCACGCGGGCGCGTGGTCGCTCGCGTTCTCGCGTCCGCGCATCTCGCGGTCGACGCCAGCGGCGACGAGGCGCGACCGCAGGCTCGCGCTCACGAGCAGATGATCGATGCGCAGGCCGGCATCGCGCGGCCATCCGTTCCTGAGGCGATCCCAGAATGTGTAGAGCCTCTGGTCCGGATGGAGCTCGCGCAGCGCATCGCTCCAGCCTTGCGCGAGCAGCCGCCGATACGCCTCGCGCGGCGCCGGCTGAAGCAGCGCGTTGTCGATCCACGAGCGGCTCGCGTAGATGTCGAGCTCGGTCGGCACGATGTTGTAGTCGCCGGCGAGAACGACCGGATGCCCGGCGGCGGCGAGGTCCGCGGCGTGCGCGACGAGCCGCTCGAACCAGGCGAGCTTGTAGGCGAACTTGGGCCCCGGCTGCGGGTTGCCGTTGGGCAGATAGATCGACGTGAAGAGGATGCCGAACGCGGCCGCCTCGAGGTAGCGCGCCTGCACGTCGGCGTCGTCGCCCGGCAGCGACCGGCGCGAGACGATCGGCTCGTCGCCGCGCGCGAGCAGGGCGACGCCGTTCCAAGTGCGCTGGCCGCGCCACGCCGCGCCGTATCCGGCGGCTTCGAGCGCCGCAGCGGGGAATTCCGCGTCGCTCGCCTTCAGCTCCTGCAGCGCGACGACATCGGGCGTCGTCTCGGCGAGCCAGTCGAGCAGCAACGGCAGGCGCTTGACGACGCCGTTGATGTTCCAGGTCGCGATCTTCAGAGGCGGCGCAGCAGTCGCGGCACGATGAAGCGCAGGGCAACGTAGAACGCGAGGCCGGCGCCGACGTCCTTCAGCATCTTGCGCGGCGAGTCGGGCACGGCCGGCGCCGGGATCGGAGCCGGTGCGACGCCGGCGCCGAACTCGCCGGTGCGCGCATCAGCCGCCGCGCGGATCTCGCCCGCGAGCGCCGGCGGCCGGTCGGCGCCCGCCGTCCCGGTCGGACCGTCGCTGCGCGTCGGCGCGTGCTCGCGATGGCCGTCGTCGCGCGGCACAGCGTCCGCATCGACCAGGTCGCGCCGCGATCCGAGCGTGCGCGCGTAGACCCACGTGAACTCCGCGCCGACAAGGAATATCTGCGCCGAGTAGTAGACCCAGACGAAGATCACGACCAGCGAGCCCGCCGCCCCGAAGCCCGAGGCGACGCCGCTCTTGCCGATGTAGAGGCCGATCAGGAACTTGCCGATCGTGAACAGCGCGGAGGTGATGAGCGCGCCGAGCCAGACGTCGTGCCAGC
>JAYTHL010000478.1:0-9970 GCA_043732605.1 Rhizobacter sp.
GCGCATGCGCGCCGATGCCGGCACCGCGCGCGCCCGCCGTCGCATCCACCGCCGCCGTCGCCGAGACGCCAGCCGGCGACGTCCTTGTCCCGAACGCCAACCTCGTCGTCCAGGGCATCCCGCCGCTGCCGGCCAGCATCGCTGACGACGTCGCGCGCTACAACGACTTCCGTGGTCACCGCTTCGTCGACTGGCATCCGACCAAGCGCGAGATGCTCGTGTCGTATCGACAGGCCGGCGCGAGCACGACGCAGATCTTTCGCCTCGCCACGCCGCTCGCCGAGCCCGAGCCGCTCACCGACTCCGCCGAGACGGTGCGCAACGCCAGCTACGAACCGATCGCAGGCAGCTACATCGTGTTCGAGCGCAGCCAGGGCGGCGACGAAGCGGCACAGGTCTATCGCCTCGACCTCGCAACGCGCCAGACGACGCAGCTCAGCGAGCCCGGCGAGCGCCACGATCTGCAACGCTGGCTGCATCGTTCGAGCGCGCTCCTCTATCTTTCCCTGCCGCTCGATCGCACGGCCGGCACGGGCCGCCGGGACACGATCCGGCAACGCCTGACACTCATCGACCCGATGCATCCGGAGAGCCGAAGGCGTCTCGCCGACCTGCCCGGCGGCGGCTGGTCGGTCGGCGGTGTCTCGTGGAGCGACGGACAGATCGCGCTCAGCAACGAGCTGTCAGCGACCGAATCGAAGGTCTGGCTGCTCGACGTCGCGAGCGGCGCCTTGAAGCAGGTGCTGCCTGCTGCCAGCCAGCCCGCGGCGACGCATCTCGCGCAGGTGTGGAAGAAGGACGACTCGGGCTTCTTCGTCCTCGGCGACCGCGCCGGCGAGTTCCGCGAGCTGATGTTCTATCGCCTGGCCGACGCGCGCCTGCAGCGCATCAGCAGGACGATCGCGTGGGACATCGAGAGCGTCAGCCTCGACGCCAGCGGGCGGCTGCTCGCGGTCCGCGCCAACGTCGAGGGCAAGAGCGAATTGCGCTTCTTCGACGCCGACACCTTCGACGAGCTGCCGAGCCCGCACGTCGCCGGCGGCAGCGTCGCGCAGGCGCACTTCCATCCGCGCCTGCCGCTTCTGGCCGTGACCTACCTCGACAGCCGCAGCCCGAGCACGATCGGCATCCTCGACCCGGCCAACGGCGCGCTCCAGCGCTGGACCGCGCCGTTCGCGCCGGCCGGCGTCGACCCCGCGACCTTCGGCAGCCAGGAGATCGTGCGCTGGCCGAGCTTCGACGGGCGCGAGATCTCCGGCCTCCTGAGCCGGCCGCCGGCGCGCTTCGCAGGGCCGCGGCCGGTGCTCGTCGATATCCACGGCGGCCCCGAGGAGCAGGCGCGCTTCGGCTTCCTCGGCCGCACGAACTACTTCATCGAGGAGCTCGGCGTCGCCGTCCTGCGACCGAACGTGCGCGGCTCGTCGGGCTACGGCAAGACTTTCCTGTCGCTCGACAACGGCATGAAGCGCGAGGACTCGGTCAAGGACGTCGGCGCCCTGCTCGACTGGATCGCGCGCCAACCCGGGCTCGACGCGTCGCGCGTGATGGTCAGCGGCGGCAGCTACGGCGGCTACATGAGCCTGGCCGTCTCGACGCACTACGCCGACCGCATCGCCGGCTCGATCGACGTCGTCGGCATCTCCAGCTTCGTCACCTTCCTCGAGAACACCGAGAGCTATCGACGCGACCTGCGCCGCGTCGAGTACGGCGACGAGCGGGATCCGGCGATGCGCGAGTTCATGCTGCGCACCGCGCCGCTCAACAACGCCGAGAAGATCAGCAAGCCGCTCTTCGTGGTGCAAGGCAGGAACGATCCGCGCGTGCCCTACACCGAGGCCGAGCAGATCGTCGCGAAGGTGCGCCAGCAAGGCACGCCGGTCTGGTATCTGCGCGCCGAGAACGAAGGCCACGGCTTCGCGCGCAAGGAGAACGCCGACTACCAGTTCTACGCCATGGTGATGTTCATGCGCCGCACGCTGCTCGGGGAGCGCGCGGCCGCGCCGTGAGAGCGGGCCGCATCCTCGCCATCGGCGAGCCGATGGTCGAGTTCAACCAGACCGGCGCCGACGGCGGCAAGCTGTACCTGCAAGGCTTCGGCGGCGACACCTCGAACTTCGCGATCGCGGCGGCGCGACAGGGCGCGGACGTCGGCTACGTTTGCGCTCTCGGTGACGACGCGTACGGCGCGATGCTGCGGGCGCTGTGGTGCGAGGAAGGCGTTGACCAGACCTGCGTGTCGATCGACCCGAAGGCGTTCACCGCGATCTATGTCGTGACCCACGATGCCGACGGCCACCGCTTCAGCTTCTTTCGCCGCGGCTCGGCGGCGAGCAGGCTCGGGCCGGCGATGCTGCCGCGCGCCGCGATCGAGAGCGCGAGCGTCCTGCATCTGTCCGGAATCTCGCTCGCGATCTCGAAGACCGCCTGCGACGCCGGGCTCGCCGCCATCGCCATCGCCCGCAACGCCGGCGTGCGCGTCTCCTTCGACACCAACCTGCGCCTGAAGCTCTGGCCGGTGGCGCGCGCCCGCCGCGTGATGAACTCCGTCATCGCGCAGAGCGACATCTGCCTGCCGAGCCACGACGACCTCGCGGCGATCACCGGCCTCGTCGAGCCGGAGGCACTGATCGACCATTGCCTGCGCCTCGGTGCCGGCGTCGTCGCATTGAAGACTGGCGGCGCCGGCGCCTGGATCGCGGACTCGCATCGTCGCGTGCGCATCGCGCCGCATCGCTGCCGGCCGGTCGACGCGACCGGCGCCGGCGACGTGTTCGGCGGCGCCTTCGTCGCCCGCCTGGTCGCCGGCGACGACATCGAGCGCGCCGGGCGCTACGCGGCGGTCGCCGCGGCGCTGTCGACGGAAGGCTTCGGCGCGGTGGCGCCGATCCCGCGCGCGGCGCAGGTGCTGGCCGCGCTGCAGGCCGGCTGACGCGTCGCCGACCTTCGCCGGATCACTTCTCGGCTGCGGCCTTGAGGTTGGCGAGGCCGGCTTCGAAGTCCTTGCCGATCATGGCGTCCATGTCGAAGAACAGGCCCATCAGCTTGGAGACGAAAGGCGCCGGGCCGCGCATCCGCCAGATCACCTCGGTCGACTGGCCGTTCGGCGCGAGCGTGAAGTCGGCGATGTTGTGGCCCTCGAAGGGCTTGATGAAGTCGAGCTGGATGCCGATCTTCGACGGCACCATCGCCTCCTTGATCTCCATGCGGCCGGCGCCGACCTTGCCCGAGCCGTCCCAGGCGTAGACCGCGCCGACGCCGCTCGCCGCGCCGCTCAGCGTGCGCTTCATCGTCGGATCGAGCTTTTCCCACGGCGACCACGCCGGCCATTGGCGGAAGTCATCGATCATGGGAAAGATCTTCTCGGGCGGCGCCTGGATGCCGACGCTGCGCTGCACAGAGAAGTCGTTCGGCCGCATCGACGCAACGACCAGCACGCCGACCACCAGGACGACGAGGACGAGGATCACGATCTTCCACATGGGTGACTCTTGCGTTGCGATGGGGCGATGCGGCCGGCGGCTACATCGTCGCGGCGCCGCCGTTGACCATCCACGGCGTGCCGAACCGGTCGGTCACCATGCCGAAGGCCTCGACCCAGAAGGTCTTGTCCATCGGCATGTCGACCTTGCCGCCTTCGGCAAGTCGATCGAAGACGGCCCGCGCCGCGGCCACCGTCGGATAGACGAGCGACAGCGCGAAACCGGCCTTCGGCGTGTACGGCTGGCCGCCCATCGCATCCGAGCCCATCAGGAGACGGCCGTCGACCTTGAGGGAGGAATGCATGATCCGGTCGCCGTTGCCCGGACCGCACTGGTCTTTCATCGGCGACTCGGACATCTTCATCATCATCTCGATCTTCCCGCCGAGGACGCGCTCGTAGAAGCGCATCGCCTCGGCGCAGTTGCCGTCGAAGGTGAGGTAAGCGTCGAGCTGGGACATGTCGAGATCTCCTTGTCGATGAAGCCGCGCATCAGATCGCGGCGGGACCCTGGAAGCCGCGGGCGCGGTAGGTGAGGACGAGCGTATCGCGGTGACCAAAGCCCTCGAGCGGCTGGATCGGCGTGCTCTCGTGGACGACGCGGGCGTCGTCGAGGACGAGCGTCGTCCAAGGCTCGAGCATCGTGAAGCGCAGGCCCTCGGGACCGTCGGCGGCGAAGACGCGCGTCTCGCCGCCCTTGATGCCGGCGCGCTCGACCAGCACGACGGCAACGAAGTCGACGCCGTCGCGATGCGCGCCTTCGGGAGTCGGCCGGCCGATGCCGTCGGTGGTGTCGATGCGGAACTGGTGCGCCTCGACGTACCACGGCTGCACGCCCATGCGCGCCGACGCGAGCGCCGCGAACGAGAGCAGCATCCGGCGCCACGCCGGCGCGGCGAGCACCGCCTCGTCGATCGGCTCGAACCAGCGCTCGATGCCGCCGTGCAGCGCGTTGTATTCGACCGGCTGCCAGTGGGCGCGCTGCGCCACGAGGCGCACCGCGCCGTCGTCGATGACGAAGCTCGCGTGACGACGGCGCCTGTAGTGGCCGCCGTCCTTCAGATGCGCGTCGGGCGGCAGCGCGCTCCACGACGGTCGGAGCGCGTCGAGCTCGTCGAGCGTCGCGCCGGCGAAACGCGCGAAGGCGTCGGGCGCGAGCAGCGCATGGCCGCGCACGGCGAGCGCGTCGGCGAGTCCGCCGGGCTCGGTCGTCGGCACGCCGAGGTGCGTTGCTGTCATCGCCCGTAGCGCTCGCGCGCGAGCGCCGCGCCTTGCGCCAAGGCTGCGAGCTTCGCTTCGGCGACTTCGCGGCGCATCGGCGCGAGGCCGCAATTGGTGCAGGGAAAGAGGCGCTCGCGCGGCACGAAGCGCAGCGCCTTGCCGATCGTGTCGGCGATCTCCTCGGGCGTCTCGATCACGTCGGAGGCGACGTCGATGACGCCGACCATCACGTCCTTGCCGTCGAGCAGCCGCATCAGCTCGGCCGGGACGTGCGAGTGGAAGCACTCGAGCGAAACCTGGTCGATGGAGCTCTTCGCGAGCGCAGGAAACACCTGCTCGTACTGGCGCCATTCGCCCCCGAGCGTCTCCTTCCAGTCGACGTTGGCCTTGATGCCGTAGCCGTAGCAGATGTGCACGGCCGTCTTGCACTCCAGCCCATCGGCGGCGCGCTCAAGCGCGGCGACGCCCCACTCGGCGGCATCGGCCATGTAGACGTTGAACGCCGGCTCGTCGAACTGGACGATGTCGACGCCGTCGGCCTGAAGCGCGCGCGCTTCCTGGTTCAGCAGCTCGGCGAATGCGAAGGCCATCTTGATGCGGCCTTCCTTCCCCTCGCCGTAGTAGCGATCGGCGACGGTGTCGACGATCGTCATCGGCCCGGGCAGCGTGAACTTCAGCGGCTTGGTCGTGTGGGCGCGGGCGAGGCGAGCTTCGACGTCGTGGACCCGGCCCGCGAGGCGCAGCGGCCCGACGACCTGCGGCACCATCGCGTCGTAGCGGTTGTTGCGGATGCCCATCAACACCTTGTGCTCGAAGTCGATCCCTTCGATGCGCGCGAGAAAGCCGTGCACGAAGTGCTGGCGCGACTGCTCGCCGTCGCCGACGATGTCGATGCCGGCGTCTTCCTGGACCTTGAGCCAGACGAGCGTCGCGTCGGCCTTGGCACGCTCGAGCTCGGCGCCGCTCGACTTCCATTCGGGCCAGAGCTTCTCGGTCTCGGCAAGCCAGGACGGCTTCGGCAGGCTGCCCGCAATCGCGGTTTCGAACATCGACAATCCTCTGTGGCGCGGCGCGCGCGCCGCATGCGATACCGTTGCCTTCGTGAGCGAAGCCGCCGACCCGACCGTCGACGACGTCGACGCGCCGTTGCCCGCGACCGAGCGGATCGCCGCGCTCGACGTGATGCGCGGCTTCGCCTTGCTGGGCATCTTCATTATGAACATGCCCGGATTCGCGCACTCGCTCTTCGCCGCGCCCAAGGCCGAGCAGAGCACGATCGACCACGTCGCCGCGGCGCTGCGCGACCTGCTCTTCGCCGGCAAGTTCAACCTGCTCTTCGGACTGCTGTTCGGCATCGGCTTCACGCTGCAGATGACGCGCCTCGAGCGCGACGAGTCGGCGCGTGCCGCGCGGCTCGGGCGTGCCGCCGATCCCGAGCGGACGGCGCGCGTGTTCGTGCGCCGCCTCGGCTTCCTGCTCGTCGTCGGGCTTGTGCACGCCATCGTCTTCTGGCCCGGCGACGTGCTGGTCGTCTACGCCGTGCTCGGCTTCGCGCTGCTGCCGGCGCAGCGCCTGTCGGACCGCACGCTCGTCGCGCTCGTCGCCGCGTGCCTCGTCGCACCGGCGCTGATCGAGTCGATCCGGCCGCTGGTGTTCGCGGCTGGCCGCGAGACGGTCGCCGCGTTCCAGTACGAGCAGTGGCAGGCATCGAACGATCTCGCCTTCGGCCACGGGTCGTTTCGCGATGCCGTCGCCGAGACGGCACGTCTTTTCGCATGGAGCTATGGCTCGCCGCTCGGCCTGTTCGCATACGCCGCGTTCTACGTGCAGATGGCCACCGGCATTCTCGCCGGCGTCGTCCTCGGCCGGCACGGCTGGCCGCGCCATCCGGCGATGAACGATGCAGCGCTCGCCCGCCTGCAACGGGTCGCGATCGCGATCGCGGTCATGGCGACGTCGATCTCGACCTTCGCGCCGGCCAGCGACCTCGAGACCGTCGACGTGGTGGCGGTGCTCGCCAGGACCTGGGGACGCGCCGCGCTCGCCGCGTTCTATGCGCTCACCGTCCTGCGCGTCGTCGGCAACGGCGCCGTGCCGCGCTGGCTGCGTCCACTCGCGCTCGCGGGCCGCATGCCGCTCACCAACTACTTGCTGCAGACCGCACTCGCCGCGTCGCTCTTCTACGGCTGGGGCCTGGGCTGGTGGGACAGCGTCGGGCCGGCGACCGAATCGCTCATCGCCGTCGTGCTGTTCCTCGCCGTGCAGCTGCCGCTCAGCGCCTGGTGGCTGTCGCGGTACCGCTTCGGCCCGCTCGAGTTCGCCTGGCGCCGATTCACGTACGGGCGGTCGAGCCACTGAGCCCGAAGGCCTCGGCCAGCAGCGCATAGGACGTGCGCCGCACCGCTGGGTCGTGCGCCCAGGTGTTGACGACGACCTCGTCGAGCTCGAACGCATCGATCAACCGCCCGATCTTCTCGGCGACCGTCTTCGGCGAGCCGACAAAGGCCCGCGCGCGCATCCCTTCGAGGCTTTGCTCTTCGGCTGCATCGAAGCCGCGCGCGGCGATGACGTCGGGCGATTGCAAGGGTCCGATCACGCCGCAGCCGCGGTCGATGCGCCAGCGGTCGCGCGAGAGCGCGAGGTGCTGCGCCTCCTCGTCGCTCGCGGCGACGAGCGCCCAGATGCAGAGCGTCGCCTGCGGTTTCGGATGGCGCTCGCTCGGCTGATAGAGGCGCCGGTAGAGCGCCATCGCCTGCTCGGCGCCCTGCCCGTCGGTGAAGAAATACGCGAACGCGTACGGCAGGCCGAAGTGCGCCGCGAGCTGCGCGCCGTAGTCGGAGCTGCCGAGGATCCAGATCTCGGGCGCATGCGGCCCGAGCGGATGCGCGGTGATGCCGGCATGCGTGCCCGCGCCGGTCCACGCGAGCAGGTCGCGCACCTGCACCGGGAAGTCGTCGGCCGCGTGGCTGGCGTTCGGATTGAGCGCGCGCGCCGTGCGCATGTCGCCGCCGGGCGCGCGGCCGACGCCGAGATCGATGCGGCCCGGCGCGAGCGCCTCGAGGACGCGGAACTGCTCGGCCACCTTGAGCGCGCTGTAGTGCGGCAGCATGACGCCCGCGCTGCCGATGCGGATCGTCGACGTGCGCGCCGCGATCGCCGCCATCAGGATCTCCGGCGCGCTGCCGATGATCGTCGGTAGGCCGTGGTGCTCGCTGACCCAGAAGCGCGAATAGCCGAGTCGCTCGCAATCGACGGCGAGCGAGAGCGTGTCGCGGATCGCCGCGTCTTCGCTGCTGCCGGCGAGCGAGACGGATTGATCGAGGACCGATAGGCGCAGCGACATCTCAGCCTTCGGGATGCGTGGGATCGATCCAGCGCACGTTCATCGGCTTTTCGACCGGCTCGATGTCGATGCTCACCGCCACAGCCTCGCCGTCGCTGCGGCAGAGCACGCATTCGAGCGTCTCGGTCGGGCTCGCGTTGATCTCCTGGTGCGGCACGTACGGCGGCACATAGATGAAGTCACCCGGCCCGGCCTCGGCCGTGAACTCGAGCTTGTTGCCCCAGCGCATGCGCGCCCGGCCCTTGACGACGTAGATCACGCTCTCGAGCGGCCCGTGGTGATGCGCGCCGGTCTTCGCGTCGGGATGGATGTGGACGGTGCCGGCCCAGAGCTTCTGCGCACCGACGCGCGCGAAGTTGATCGCGGCCTTCCGGTCCATGCCGGGCGTCTGCGCAGTGTTGGCGTCGAGTCGGTCGGCAGGAACGACGCGCACGCCGTCGTGCTGCCAGGTCTTGTCGGTCGAAGCATTTGTCTCGGTCATCGCGATCATTCCTCCTTGCAACGAACGCTGCGGGGCAGGGTCGTGTACATTAGTGACACAGTTATACGCAAGACAGTGGTTGTTCGTGATTCTCGTTCTACCCCCGCGGTCCTCGCGGTGGGCGCCTGAAATCCCCCTGATCGGTTCTTGAGTGTCGCTGCATGCGCTGCATGTTGCTGCGCATTCATTTCAATCGTAGACAGGATATTTTTTATGACGACCCAAACCGGAACCGTGAAGTGGTTCAACGAAAGCAAGGGCTTCGGCTTCATCGCGCAAGACGCGGGCGGCGCCGACCTCTTCGCTCACTTCCGTGACATCCAGGGCAATGGTTTCAAGACGCTCGCCGAGAACCAGCGCGTCGAATTCGAAGTGAAGCAGGGCCAGAAGGGTCTGCAGGCTGCGAACATCCGCGTCCTCGCCTGACCTTCCTGCTCCAGAAGAAGGGCCGCGGTTTCGACCGCGGCTTTTTTTCGTCCGCGACACGCCCGGGTGCAGCCACCCGGTCGCGCAGTAGCATTCGCCGAATCGACGTCCGGAGTCATCGATGAGCACCCTCGCCGCACTCACCAACCACCAGGTTCGACTCGCCCGTCGCCCGGTCGGCCTGCCGACGCGCGCCGAATGGAGCTTCACCGCCGAGCCGGTCGATGCACCGTCGGCCGGCGGCGTTCTCGTCAAGACGCTCTCGCTCTCGCTCGACCCTGCCATGCGGGGCTGGATGAACGACGCGCGCAGCTACATCCCGCCGGTCGCGATCGACGCTGTCATGCGCGCGGGCGGCATTGGCGTCGTCGTCGCCTCCGAGAGTCCGACGTTCAAGGTCGGCGACCGCGTCAGCGGCGCGCTCGGCGTCCAGGAATACGCGAGCTTCGGCGAGAAGCAGCTCGCGCGCGGCGAGCTCAGCAAGATCGACCTGAGCGTCGGCACGCTCACGCAGTGGCTCAACGTCCTCGGCATGCCGGGCATGACAGGCTACTTCGGGCTGATGGACGTCGGCCAGGCGAAGGCCGGCGAGACCGTCGTCGTCTCCGGCGCGGCCGGTGCGGTCGGCCAGACCGTCGGCCAGCTCGCGAAGATCAAGGGCTGTCGCGCGGTCGGCATCGCCGGCGGTCCGGAGAAATGCGCGTGGGTGGTGAAGGAGCTCGGCTTCGATGCATGCATCGACTACAAGGCCGGCCCCATCCGCGACGGCCTGAAGGCGCACTGCCCCGATGGCGTCGACATCTACTTCGACAACGTCGGCGGCGAGATCCTCGACGCGGTGCTGGCAAAGATCCGCCGCCACGCACGCATCGTGATCTGCGGCGCGATCAGCCAGTACAACAACATCGAGGCCGTCAAGGGCCCGGCGAACTACCTCTCGCTGCTCGTGAATCGCGCGCGCATGGAAGGTATGGTCGTGTTCGACTACACCGAGCGCTTCCCGGCGGCGATCGCTGAGCTC
>JAYTHL010000479.1:0-3025 GCA_043732605.1 Rhizobacter sp.
CAGAAGGAAGGCTGCGACGGCCTGATCACCTCGGCGCGCTGGATCGTGCACAAGATGCCGGCGCACGTGCGCACGGTCTGCCTCGAATTCTTCGGCAACGCCAAGGACGCGGTGCCGTCGATCGTCGAGATCCGCGACTATCTGTTCGATCTCGCAGCAAAGTCGGCGCCGGGCCAGCGCGTGCTGCTCGCCGGCCTCGAGCACCTCGACGACCGCTACCTCAAGGCCGTCGGCTACGCGACCAAGAGCAAGCGCGGCGGCTTGCCGAAGATGGCGCTGTTCGGCGACATCGTCGGCGACGACGCCGATGCGGTCGCACGCGCGACGAGCGAGGTCGTGCGCATCGCCAATGCACGCTCGGGCGAAGGCTTCGTGGCGGTCAGCGCCGAGGCGCGCAAGAAGTTCTGGCTCGACCGCAAGCGCACCGCGGCGATCAGCAAGCACACCAACGCCTTCAAGATCAACGAGGACGTCGTCATCCCGCTCGACCGCATGGGCGAGTACACCGAGGCGATCGAGCGCATCAACATCGAGCTGAGCCTCGCGAACAAGCTCGCTCTCGTCGACCGGCTGGAGGCGTTCCTGTCGAGCGGCAACCTGCCGCTGGGCAGGAGCGCCGACGGCGACGAGATCGCGTCGGCCGAGCTGCTCGAGGACCGCGTCCAGCAAGGACTGGCGCTTCTGCGCGAGGTCGGCGGGCAATGGCGCGGCTGGCTCTCGAGCCTCGATCGCCCGGCCGGCGACGGCTCGGGGCGCACCGTCTTCGACCTGCTCCAGGACCACACCCTGCGCGCCTCGTGGAAGACGCAGATCCGCGCGCCGCTGGAATCGATCTTCACCGGCGCGGCGCTGAAGCCGATCGTCGACGCGTGCCAGAAGATCCACGGCGAGGTGCTGAAGGGCCGCGTCTGGATCGCGCTGCACATGCATGCCGGCGACGGTAACGTGCACACCAACATCCCGGTCAACAGCGACAACTACGAGATGCTGCAGACCGCCCACACGGCGGTCGCGCGGATCATGAAGCTGGCGCGCAGCCTCGATGGCGTGATCTCGGGCGAGCACGGCATCGGCATCACCAAGCTCGAGTACCTCACCGACGCCGAGCTCTCGGCGTTCGCGGGCTACAAGCAGCGCGTCGATCCGGAAGGACGCTTCAACAAGGGCAAGCTCCTGCGCGGCGCGGGCATCGACGCGAGCGCTCCCAGGGCCGATCTGACCAACGCCTACACGCCGAGCTTCGGCCTGATGGGGCACGAGTCGCTGATCATGCAGCAGAGCGACATCGGCGAGATCGCGACCTCGATCAAGGATTGCCTGCGCTGCGGCAAGTGCAAGCCGACCTGCACGACGCACGTGCCGCGCGCCAACCTGCTCTACAGCCCGCGCAACAAGATCCTCGCGACCTCGCTGCTGGTCGAGGCCTTCCTCTACGAGGAGCAGACGCGACGCGGCGTCTCGCTGCGCCACTGGGAGGAGTTCGAGGACGTCGCCGACCACTGCACGGTCTGCCACAAGTGCCTCGCGCCGTGCCCGGTCGACATCGACTTCGGCGACGTGTCGATGAACATGAGGAACCTGCTCCGCAAGATGGGCCAGCGCAGCTTCAAGCCGGCGAGCAAGGCGGCGATGTTCTTCCTCAACGCCACGAGCCCAGAGACCATCAAGATCATGCGCACGGCGATGGTCGACATCGGCTTCAAGGCGCAGCGCACCGCGAACAACCTGCTGCGCGGCCTGGCCAATGCGCAGACTGCGGCGCCGAAGTCGACGCACGGCAAGGCTCCGATCAAGGAGCAGGTGATCCACTTCATCAACAAGAAGATGCCCGGCAACCTGCCGAAGAAGACGGCGCGCGCTCTCCTCGACATCGAGGACGGCGCCTACGTGCCGATCATCCGCAACCCGAAGACGACGAACGCCGACACCGAGGCGGTCTTCTACTTCCCCGGCTGCGGCTCGGAGCGGCTCTTCTCGCAGGTCGGCCTGGCGACGCAGGCGATGCTCTGGCAGGCCGGCGTGCAGACCGTGCTGCCGCCCGGCTATCTCTGCTGCGGCTATCCGCAGCGCGGCTCGGGCGACTTCGACAAGGCCGAGAAGATCATCACCGACAACAGGGTGCTCTTTCACCGCGTCGCCAACACGCTCAACTACCTCGACATCAAGACCGTCGTGGTGAGCTGCGGTACCTGCTACGACCAGCTCCAGGGCTACAAGTTCGAGGAGATCTTCCCGGGCTCGCGGATCATCGACATCCACGAGTTCCTGCTCGAGAAGGGCATCACCCTCGGCGGCGCGGGAGGGCCCGATGCCGCGGCGCCGGGCTATCTCTTCCACGACCCCTGCCACAGCCCGATGAAGCTGCGCGATCCGATGCAGACCGTGAAGGCGCTCGTCGGCGAGAACGTGAGGAAGAGCGATCGCTGCTGCGGCGAGAGCGGCACCTTCGGCATCGCCCGGCCCGACATCGCCACCCAGGTGCGCTTTCGCAAGGAAGAGGAGCTGAGGAAGGACGAGACCGCGCTGCGCGCGATGATCGGTGGCAAGGACGGCGAAAGCGCTGCGTCGGCCAAGGGCAACCTCAAGATCCTCACGTCGTGCCCGAGCTGCCTGCAAGGCCTGCAGCGCTACAAGGGCGACCTCCAGAACGGCCTGCTCGAGGCCGACTACATCGTCGTCGAGATGGCCAACCGCATCCTTGGCGACGACTGGATGCCGGACTACATCGCCCGCGCCAACCAAGGCGGCATCGAACGCGTCCTCGTGTGAAGAGGCGCCGGCAAAGATGAACCTCGCGATCGTGGGCTGCGGCTTCGTGGCCGACTACTACCTCGCGACCGCGACGCTCCATCCGGAGCTGGTCATCGTCGGTATCCACGACCGCGTCGCCGAGCGCGCCGCGGCCCTCGGCGCGGCCTACGGCCTGCCGGTCTACCCGACCCTCCATGACGTGTGCAAGGACGCGCGCGTCGAGATGGTCCTCAACCTCACCAACCCGCGCTCGCACTACGAGGTCTCGAAGGCG
>JAYTHL010000480.1:0-3020 GCA_043732605.1 Rhizobacter sp.
GGGCTTGAGCTCGGCGATCTTCTTGATCGCGCGCTCGATGCCGCCGGGCGCCGACAGCACCTCGTAGACCTTGTTCGGCGGCACGCCGTCGGCCATCAGCGCCGGCTCCAGCGAGCCGGCCACGCCCTTGCGGTACGAGCGCTTGCCGGGAAACTTCTTCACGTCCCAGAAGTCGGCCCAGCTCTGCGGGCCCTTGTCGCCATAGGTCTTGGTGTTCCAGGCCAGCACGTTCGAGAACACATCGCCGCCGACGCAGTGCTCCTGCGTCATGCCGGACGCGAACGACGAGACGTCGATGGTCTTGTAGTCCAGCGGTTCGAGCAAACCTTCGGCCCCGGCGCGCGCCGCGCTGCCGGAACCGCTGGCGACGATGTCCCAGGTGACCGCGCCGGCCTTGACCTTCAGGCGCAGGTCGGCGATTCCGCTGTAGGTCTCTTCCTTGACCGTGATGCCCAGCGCCTTCGCGGCGGGCTGGAACAAGGCCTTGCTCTGCCCGTCCTGGTAGGCGCCGCCGAAGGACACGACGGTCAGCTGTTGCTGCGCGCTCGCGGCGCCGGCCCACAGCAGCGCGGCGGCCGCCGCGCCGCAGAGCGCACCGAGACGACGATCCGATTGCCTGTTCACGATCTGTCTGTTCATCATTGCCATCGCTCCTATTGGTCCACCACGCACAGTGTCGACGGGCTGGGCCCGCGACGACCTTTGATCTCTCAGATGCGCGCCGCCACGCTCTTCAGCTTGCTGTAGCTGCGCAAAGATTCCAGCCCTTTCTCGCGGCCGAAGCCCGAGCGCTTGTTGCCGCCGAAGGGCACCGCGATGCCGCCAGCGAAGTATTCGTTGATGAAGACCTGGCCCGCGTCGATGCGCCGCGCGAGCCGGTGCGCGCTTGCGAAGTCGCGCGTGAAGACGCCGGCGACGAGGCCGAACGATGTACCGTTGGCGAGCGCGACCGCATGGTCGAGGTCGTCGAAGGGCTGCACGCACAGCACCGGGCCGAAGATCTCTTCGAGCACGGCCTCGTCGTCGGCCGGCACGTCGTCGAGGACGGTCGGCTCGAAGAACCAGCCGAGGTCGGTGAGCGGGTCGCGTGCGCGGTGGCCGCCGGTGCGCAGACTCACGCCGCGGGCACGCGCCCGGTCGACGTAGCCGGCGACCTTGTCGAGGTGCGCGGTCGAGTTGATCGCGCCCATGCCGGTGTCGCGCAGGCCGTGGGCCAGCGTCAGCGTGCGAGTGCGCGCGACGAGACGGTCGACGAACGCGGCGTGGATCCGCCGATCAATCACGAGACGCGAACCGGCCGAACAGATCTGGCCCGCGTTCTCGAAGATCGCGCCCATCACGTTGTCGAGCGCCGCGTCGAGGTCGGCGTCGGCACACACAACGATGGGCGACTTGCCGCCGAGTTCGAGCACCAGCCGCGTGAGCTGCGGCGCGGCCGCTTGCATCACGCCGACGCCGGTCGCGACCGAGCCGGTGAAGCTGATGTGCTGCACGCCGGGGTGGCGCACCAGCGCGGCGCCGGCCTCGCGTCCGGTGCCGGTGACGACGTTGCAGACGCCGGGCGGGATGCCGGCCTGGGCGCACAGCGCGGCGAGCATCAAGGTCGTCAGCGGCGTCTGCTCGGCCGGCTTCGCGACCACGGTGCAGCCGGCGGCCAGCGCGGGCGCGATGCCGCGTGCGGCGGTCGACAAGGGGTAGTTCCACGGGATGATGTGGGCCGTGACGCCGACCGGCTCGTTCAGCGTGTACGCGAGGTGGTCCTCGCCGAGCGGGATGCTCAGGCCTTCGTGCTTGTCGCAGGCGCCGGCGTAGTACGCGAAGGTCGCCGCCGCGCCCCCCACATCGCCCAGCGCTTCAGACAAGCGCTTGCCCGAGTCCAGCGACTCGACGACCGCGAGCCGGTCGGCGTTCGCGCGGATCAGCTCGGCGACGCGGTGCAAGCTGCGGCCGCGCTCGGCCGGGGTCAGGCGGCGCCACGGGCCGGCCAGCGCAGCGCGCGCTGTGCTCACCGCCGCGTCGACGTCGTCGGCATCGCCGGCGTCGAAGTCCGCGAAGGCCAGACCGGTGCCCGGGTCGAACGAGGCCATGCGGCCGCGGTTGATCGCGGGCACGAAGGCGCCACCGATGAAGTGATGGTCCGGCAGACCGGCCAGCGTGCCGGTCGCCTGGGCCTCGGCCACCAAGGCTCTCAGGTCGTTGCCCATCTCAACCGGCCTCGCTGATCTGGTAGGTGGCGCGCTGCAGCCACGCGGGATCGATCTCGACGCCCCAACCCGGCCCGCCCGGCAGCGCGACACGCCCGTCCTTCACAGCATACGGCGACTCGACGAACAGGCCTTCCTGCCACGGGTAGTAATCCGGCCCTTCGATCGACAGCTCCAGGTACTGGCCGCCATTCGGGATCGCGCACAGCAGGTGCATCGTGAACAGCGTGACCATGCTCAGGTTGGCACTGTGCGGCGTGCACGGCAGCCCGGCTGCGTGCGCTAGCTGCGCGACTTGCAGCGTGCGCAGCATGCCGCCCATGTAGCAGACGTCGGGCTGGACGATGTCGACCGCGCGCATCGCGATCATCTGCTCCCAGATCGGCATATAGCAGTCCTGCTCGCCGCCGGCCACGTCGATGCTCAGCGCTTCGCGGACCTCGCGCGTCTGCTCCAGCTCCCAATAGGGGCACGGCTCCTCGAAGTGACTGACACCGTGGTCTTCGAGCAGGCGGCCGACCTCGATCGCTCGGCGTGGCGAGTAGCAACTGTTTCCGTCGACCAGCAGAGCGGTCGCATCGCCCATCGCGCGGCGCATCGCCGGCACGATCTCTTCGGTGCGGCCGGGCCACTCGTCGCGGTCGTGGCCGCACTCGGCGCCGACGCGGAACTTGAACGCGTCGAAGCCGAAACAGTCGCGCAACGCGACTAGGCGCCGCACCTCGTCGGCCGGCGTGATGTCGCGCTTCATCGACGACGCGTAGGCGCGAAGCGGCCGCGCGCTGCCGCCCAGCAGTTCACAGATCGGCTTGCCTT
>JAYTHL010000481.1:0-9931 GCA_043732605.1 Rhizobacter sp.
CGGGCGCCGGTGCGCAGCGCCGGCGTGACGGTCGGCCGGGTCGCCTCGATCAAGCTCGATCCGAAGCTCTACCAGGGCGTGGTCCAGCTCGCGATCCAGCACGACGTCCAGTTCCCGACCGACTCGTCGCTGAGAATCCTCACCTCGGGCTTGCTCGGCGACCAGTACGTCGGCATCGAGCCGGGTGCCGGCGAGAAGATGTGGGCGTCCGGAGACACTATCAAGCAGACACAATCGGCGGTGGTGCTGGAGAGCCTGATCAGCCAGTTCCTGTTCAGCAAGGCGGCCGATGCCGGCAGCACGTCGACGACACCGTCGGCGGCGTCGGCACCCGCGACCGGAGGAGGCAAAAAATGAAGACGTCGTCACGGCGCGGCCGCACGGCAGCGCTCGTCATCGTCGCAGCCGCGATCGTCGGCTGCACGACGATTCGCGAAAGTCGCGGCGGGCCGGGCCAGCGGCTCGATCCATGGGAGAACTGGAACCGCAAGGTCTTCAACTTCAACGAGGACGTCGACCGCGCGGTGCTCCGGCCCGTGGCGAACACCTATGTCGACGTCGTGCCCCAGCCGATCCGGCGCAGCGTTGGCAACTTCTTCGGCAACTTCGCCGACGCGTGGTCGGCGATCAACAACATGCTGCAGGGAAAGTTCGAGCTCGGCTTCGAGGACGCGACGCGGGTCGGCGCGAACACGCTGTTCGGCCTCTTCGGCATCCTCGACGTCGCCTCCGAGATGGGCCTCGAGCATCACAACGAGGACTTCGGCCAGACGCTCGGGCGCTACGGCGTCGGCGCCGGCGCGTACATCGTCCTGCCGATCCTCGGGCCGTCAACAGTCCGCGACACGGCGGCATTGCCGCTCGACCGCCTGGCCTCGCCGCCGGCGTTCTTCAACGGCACTGGCACGCAGATCGACCTGACGCTGCTGCAGATCGTCAACACCCGCGCCGGCCTGCTCGGCGCGACGCGTGTCATCGACGACATCTCGCTCGACAAGTACACCTTCGTGCGCGACGCCTACCTGCAGCGCCGGCGCAGCCTGATCTTCGACGGCGACGTGCCGGACGCGCCCGCTGCACCCGACGACTCCGCCTCCGCGGCAGCGACAGGCGCGCAGAACCTCGCGACGCCGGTGGCGCCTGCGGCCTCTGGGCCGGCACCCGCACGCTCGGGATCGGCGCCGCGCTGAGGCGGGTGTGAACCGGGGTGCCGGTCGCGCGTTAAGGAGGAGTGCGGCTTGCCCCGCAGCGAGCAGGGTTCCCCGATTCGGGCGACCCTGCGCACCTTTGCAATCCGAGGAGTCAAGATGCTGAACACAAGAATGATCGGTTGGCTCGCCGCCGCGGCACTAAGTTGCGTTGTCGCGGGCGTCCACGCCCAGGCCGCCACGGCACCCGATGCCCTCATCAAGGAGGTCTCGACCGACGTCCTCGATGCCGTCAAGGCCGACAAGACGATCCAAGCCGGCGACACCCGCAAGGTCATCGCCCTGGTCGACCAGAAGGTGCTGCCCTACATCAATTTCCAGCGCATGACCGCCTCGGCCGTCGGCCGGTACTGGAAGCAGGCGACGCCCGACCAGCAAACGCGGCTGCAGAACGAGTTCAAGCTCCTTCTCGTCAGGACGTACTCGGGCGCTCTCTCGCAGGTGAGCACCGAGCAAACCGTCGAGCTGAAGCCGATGCGCTCGACGCCGACCGATGCCGAGGTCGTGGTGCGCACCGAGATCCGCGGCAAGGGCGATCCGATCCAGCTCGACTACCGCCTCGAGAAAACCGGCGCGAGCTGGAAGATCTACGACGTCAACGTGCTCGGCGTCTGGCTGGTGGAGAACTATCGCAACAGCTTTGCGCAAGAGATCGGCGCCAACGGCATCGACGGCCTGATCGCAAAGCTGGCCGAGCGCAACAAGAGCGCGGCCGCGAAGAGCTGATGCTGCTCCTGCCCGCGACGCTCACCTCGCGCGAAGCGCGCGTGACGCTGCGCATGCTGAAGCAGGCCTTGCAGAGCGAGGGCAGCGAGGGGCCGGTGATCGTCGAGGCAGGCCCGCTGCAATCGCTCGACTCGTCGGCGCTCGCGGTGCTGCTCGAGATCGAGCGGCTGGCAGTCGCCTGGGGCCGGGCCTTCGTCGTCCAGGGCGTGCCGCCCAAGCTTGCCGCGCTGGCCAAGCTCTACGGCGTCGATGCCTTGCTGCTCAAGCCCGATGGCGCGGCACCGGCTGCAGCGCCGGCGAGCGCCTGACGCATTTCAGCGCAGTCCGGCGACGTAGTCGGACAGCGCCTTGATCTCGCGGTCGTTGAGCTTGGCCGCGACGCCCGTCATCGCCACGTTGTTGTGACGCACGCCGCCGCGAAACGCGGTGAGCTGCGACTCGACGTAGTCGGCGTGCTGGCCGGCCAGGCGCGGGTACTGCGACGGGATGCCGGCGCCGTTCGGGCCGTGGCAACCCGAGCACGCGGGAATGCTGCGATCCGCGATGCCGCCGCGATAGATCTTCTCGCCCAGCGTCGCGAGGTCGCGGTTCTTGGCGAAGCCCGGCTTGGCCTGCTTGCTGGCGTAGAACGCGGCGACATTCTTCATGTCGGCGTCGCTGAGCGTCGCGGCCATGCCGCGCATGATCGCGTTCTCGCGCAGGCCGGCCTTGAACTCGGTCAGCTGCTTGACGAGGTATTCGGGATGCTGGCCCTGCAGGATCGGATTGGCGGCGATGCCGCGCGATCCGTCGTTGGTGTGGCAGGCGACGCAGACGTTGGTCGAGATCGTCGCGCCCTTGGCGGGCTCGACCGCGGTCGCCGCGGGTTCCGCGCCTTGGGCGATGCCGCCGGTGAGGGCCACGGCCAGCAGGCAGAGCAAACGAGAAACGGGCTTCATGGGTCGCGCTACTTCTCTCACGCCAAAGCACGCGATTTTACAATGAGCGTTTGACGACGATGGTGAGCACCTCTATGCCGACTTCTGCGGCCCCCCCGGAAGCGGCGAGCGACGACGCGGCCGCAGTCAAGACAGCGCTCTCGTGGACCCACACGGCGCGCTTCCTCACGACCGCGAGCGCGCTCTCGCAGCTGCCGGTCTCGGAGCTTCCCGAGATCGCCTTCGTCGGCCGCTCGAACGCCGGCAAGTCGACCGCGATCAACGTCATGACGCAGCAAAAGCGCCTGGCCTTCGCGTCGAAGACGCCCGGCCGCACGCAGCACATCAACCTGTTCGAGCTCGGCCCCAAGCTCGCGCCCGACGCGCTCTTCGCCGACCTGCCTGGCTACGGCTACGCGGCGGTCGAGCGCAACGCGAAGCTGCGCTGGCAGGAGGTGATGGCGTCGTACCTCGACGTGCGGCGCAGCTTGAGCGCGATCGTCGTCCTCGTCGATTCGCGGCTCGGTTTCACCGACATGGACAAGAAGCTCCTCGGCTTCGTGGCGCCGCGCGTGGCCAACGGCTCGGTCCGGCTGCTGACGCTGCTCACCAAGGTCGACAAGCTCAATCGCCGCGACGCGGCGATCGCGCTCAAGGCGGCCGCCGACGTCCTCGCCGAGGTCACGACCGAGGAAAGCGTCGTCGCGTTGACGGCCTTCTCGTCGCTCAGCCGCGCCGGCGTCGACGATGCGGCGCGCACGCTCTACGACTGGGTCCACGGAGCGCCGCGATGATCGAGACCTTCACCGCGCAGGTCGGCAACGGCATCGAGCTCAGCTGTCGTGCCACGGGTCGACAAGGCGATCCGGTGCTCGTGTTTCTGCACGGCTTTCCTGAAGCCGCCTTCGTCTGGGACGAGCTGCTCGAGCACTTCGGCGACTGCTACCGCTGCGTCGCGCCGAACCTGCGCGGCTACGAGCGCTCGTCGTCGCCGTCCGAGGTCGCTGCTTACCGCGCCAAGCACCTCGTTGCCGACATCGCTGCGCTGATCGAATCGCTGGGCGGACGGGTCGAGGCGCTCGTCGCGCACGACTGGGGCGGCGCGCTCGCCTGGGGCCTCGCGTCGCTGCGTCCGGAGCTCCTGAAGCGGCTCGTGATCGTCAACTCGCCGCATCCGGCGACGTTCCTGCGCGAGCTGCAGACGAGTCCGTCGCAGCAGGCCTCGAGCGCGTACATGAACTTCCTGTGCCGGCCAGATGCCGAGGCGCTGCTCGCCGAGAACGACTTCGCGCGCCTCTGGCCGTTCTTCACCCGCATGGGCGCCACCGATCCGAACCACCCCGGCGGCGCATGGCTGACCGACGCCGTGCGTGATCGTTACCGCGCCGTCTGGTCCGCGGGCCTCACCGGCGGCTGCAATTTCTACCGCGCCTCGCCGCTGCGTCCGCCGCTGACGCCCGACGACGCGGTGATGAGCGTGGTGCTCGACCCGGCGACGGTGACGCCGCGCGTGCCGACGCTCGTGATCTGGGCCGAGGAAGACATCGCGCTGCCGCCAGCGTTGCTCGACGGCCTCGACGCGTTCGTGGCCGACCTGCGCATCGTCCGCGTCCCCGGTGCCACGCACTGGATCGTCCACGAGCGACCGGCTCTGGTCATCGCCGAGATCGAGCGCGAGCTCGCGCGCTGAGGCGCGCGTCGCGTGAGCTCAGGTGCGTGACGACAGGTCGCGCATCATCCGGTCCGTGGCGCGCTGCACCAGCGGCTTGATCTCGAGCGGCTGAACGAGGCCCGCCGAGCTCAGCCGCTCGAGAGCGCGGCGCGTGATCGAATGGGTGTTCGTCGCCGACTCGCCGGCGAACAGGAAGAAGAGGCTGCGGTCGCTGCGCCACAGGAGCTGGACGCGGCTCCAGCGGCGGTGCAGGAAGAGGCGCTGGCGATCGCCGACGCGCATCGCCTCGATCCGCTTGCCGGCGTCGTCGTCGCCGCGATCGGCGCCCGTCGGCAGGTGCTCGGCCGGCACGGTCTCCATCGACGAGAGATCGATCACCGAATCGCTGAAGCTGCGCGCCGTCGGCGAATCGGGCAGAACCTCTTCGCGCATGCGCTTGACGATCTCTTCCGGCGAGAGCGCGCCCGTGGCCGAGCGCGTTCCGGGCCGCAAAGCTTCCGTGTGGATCGTCATCAGCTCGTCGAGCACGACGTGCCGCTCGGGCGGAGCCAGACGCACCGCCTCCATGCCGGCGCGCACGCGCTGGAGCAGCCCGGGCAGCAGACCGATGAGGCGCTGCCGGCTCTGCGGATGGTCGGGGATCGTCAGGCTCCAGAGCAGGTCGTCGACGGTCTTCAGCGTTGCCAGCGCGGGCTCCGACTGCTCGCCGTGGCGCAGCATCTCGTCGGCGATCACCTGGGCCCAGGTGCCCGTGATGAAGCGCCGGATCGCCGGCGTCGTGCGCACCGTGACCATCTGGTCGGTCAGCCGCTGGGTGAGGTGCTGCTGCAGTACCTCGCGCCGGTCCGCGAGCTGCAGCGCCTCGACGGCCGCCTGCGCGGCGCGCAGCTGCCCTTGCAGCTGTTCCGACAGAAACACGTCGATGCGATTGAGGCCGCGCCGGAACAGCGCCGTGTCGGGCGACGACGCGCCCGCCATCTCTTCGGCGACGGCCGCGCCGAAGGCGAGAAAGCCCGACAGGCGCGGATCCTCGATCCGCGAATAGCCGACGCTGACCTCGCCGATGCGATCGAGCAGGCGCCAGACCGGATGGTCGAAGGAGTCGAGGGCGGAGCTCTCGGCGAGGCACAGGCGCAGCGCCGCGACCTGCATGCGCGAGAGCACGGGCCGAAATGCCGCCGGCAACGCCGAGTCGGACAACATCGACTCGAACAGACGCGTGACCAGCTCGATCACCTGGCGATCGATCGGCTCGCTCGCGCTCGCGACCAGCGCCGATCGATGCTGCTCGAGGCGCTGGCTCGGCGCCGCCCGGCCGGCACGCGAGGCCTCGAATGGCGGATGGCGCATCAGCTCGTCGAGGCGCATCAGGGCCTGCTCGAGCTCGAGGTTGCGTCGATGTGAGCCGTCGACCCGGATCCTCCCGGAGCGCCCAACCGTCGCAGCTGCACCGCCGTCGCTGCGCTCCGATGCTTGCGACTGCGGCATGCTCTGCAGCAGCGAGCTCAGTGCGCCGGGGCGCGCCGGCTCAGGCGTCGAAGTAGCGCGGCCGAACGTGCTGCTCGACGGCAGCACGACCGTGCGGTAGACGCCGGGCTCCACGCCCTGGGCTTCGAGCCGCGAGGACGCAGCCGCGCAGGCGTTCTTCAGCAGGCCCGCGGCGACGCCGGCCGATGTGCGCAGGAGAGCGGCGCGCTGCGACTGCGCACCGACGATCGCGCAGGCTGCGTCCCAGAGCGCCGTCGCGTACACGAGCGGGCGAAACGGATTCGAGTCGGCCGTGACGTGGGTCTGGCCGATCAGCGTCGAGGTGAACATCTGCAGCTCGCGCAACTCCCACTCGGCGGTCGTGTCGATCAGCTGCATCGCCCGCGAGATCTCGATGTCGACCTCGACGCGCGACTCGTCCATCAGCTCGAGGCTGTCGAGCGCCGACTTCGGCTCTTCGCCCGACGCGTCGGCGCGTTGCGCGAGATCTTCGGCGACCTGCTTCTTCAGCGACTCGACGAAGGCGCGCTCGAACGCGACCGTGCCGCGGCGCAGGATACCCATGAGGTCGGCCTGGTCCATGCGCTCGCCGGCACCGCCGACGGTCGCCGGGCCGAGCAGCTGGACCGTGCCGGCGACGACGCGCGACACGAGGGCCGGCGCACGCGCGAGTTCGTCGTCGACGAAACGTTGGAAGATCGGAGCGATCGGCATCGAGTGCTGGCTTGGTGACGCCTCGATTATCTCGCCGCATCGCGCCCGACCCGCGTGTCATCGCCATGCGCGAGACCAAGAAAAAGGGCTGCCGAAGCAGCCCTTTCCAGCGATCGGATCACAAGGATCCGGCGCGGGTCTTACATGTCCATCCCGCCCATGCCACCCATGCCACCCATGCCGCCGCCCATGCCGCCGCCGCCGCCCGAGGACTCGTCCTTCGGTGCTTCGGAGATCATGGCTTCGGTTGTCAGCATCAGCGAAGCGACCGAGGCCGCGTTCTGCAGGGCAGTGCGCGTGACCTTCGTCGGGTCGAGGATGCCCATCTCGATCATGTCGCCGTACTGGCCGTTCTGCGCATTGAAGCCATAGTTGCCCTTGCCGGCGAGGACAGCAGCGACGACCACGCTCGGCTCGTCCCCGGCGTTCTGCACGATGATGCGGATCGGCTCTTCGATGGCGCGCAGGATCAGCTTGATGCCGGCGTCCTGGTCGGCGTTGTCGCCCTTGATCTTGCCGACCGTCTGCTTGGCGCGCAGGAGCGCCACGCCGCCACCGGCGACGATGCCTTCTTCCACCGCTGCACGCGTGGCGTGCAGGGCGTCTTCGACACGCGCCTTCTTTTCCTTCATCTCGGTCTCGGTCGCGGCTCCGACCTTGATCAGCGCCACGCCGCCGGCCAGCTTGGCCACGCGCTCCTGGAGCTTTTCCTTGTCGTAGTCGCTGGTCGCTTCCTCGATCTGGACGCGCACTTGCTTGACGCGCGCCTCGATGTCGGCCGCGGCGCCAGCGCCGTCGATGATGGTGGTGTTCTCTTTCGCCACTTCGACGCGCTTGGCTTGGCCCAGATCGGCCAGGACGACCTTCTCGAGCGTCAGGCCGACTTCTTCGGCGATGACCTTGCCGCCCGTCAGGATGGCGATGTCTTCGAGCATCGCCTTGCGACGGTCACCGAAGCCCGGCGCCTTGACGGCGACGACCTTCAGGATGCCGCGCAGCGTGTTGACCACGAGGGTCGCGAGCGCTTCGCCTTCGACTTCTTCGGCGACGATCAGCAGCGGACGGCCCGACTTGGCGACCTGCTCGAGCGTCGGCAACAGATCGCGGATGTTGCTGATCTTCTTGTCGAAGAGCAGCACGAACGGGTTGTCGAGCGCAGCGGTCTGCTTCTCGGGGTTGTTGATGAAGTAGGGCGAGAGGTAGCCGCGGTCGAACTGCATGCCCTCGACGACTTCGAGCTCGGAGTTGAGCGACTTGCCGTCTTCGACGGTGATGACGCCTTCCTTGCCGACCTTGTCCATCGCCTCGGCGATGATCCGGCCGACTTCCTCGTCGCTGTTCGCCGAGATCGTGCCGACCTGGGCGATTTCCTTCGACGTCGTCGTCGGCTTGCTCTGCTTCTTCAGCTCTTCGACGAGTGCCGTGACGGCCTTGTCGATGCCGCGCTTCAGGTCCATCGGGTTCATGCCCGCGGCCACGTACTTCATGCCTTCACGAACGATGGCTTGCGCGAGCACGGTGGCCGTGGTCGTGCCGTCACCGGCGATGTCCGAGGTCTTGGAAGCGACTTCCTTGACCATCTGGGCGCCCATGTTCTGGAGCTTGTCCTTGAGCTCGATCTCCTTGGCGACCGAGACACCGTCCTTGGTGACCGTCGGGCCGCCGAACGAGCGCTCAAGCACCACGTTGCGGCCCTTGGGGCCGAGCGTGACCTTGACCGCGTTGGCGAGGATGTTCACACCCTCGACCATGCGCGCGCGGGCGTCGCCGCCGAATGAAACGTCTTTTGCTGCCATGTTTGTTCTCCTGAGCCTTACTTCTCGACCACGGCGAAGAGGTCTTCCTCGCGCATCACCAGCAGTTCGTCGCCGTCGACCTTGACGGTCTGGCCGCTGTACTTGCCGAACAGGACGCGGTCGCCCTTCTTGACGTTCATGGTGACGATGTCGCCACGCTCGTTGCGCTTGCCGGGGCCGACCGACAGGACTTCGCCCTGGTCAGGCTTTTCGGCGGCGTTGTCGGGGATAACGATTCCCGAGGCGGTCTTGGTTTCCTGCTCGACGCGCTTCACGATCACGCGGTCGGCCAACGGACGAAGGTTCATGGCATCTCCTGAATGGGGTTGTGGCCCCTGCTTGGGGAAAGAATCCGGCGACGCGCCCAAGAGGCTGTCGCGGACTCCTCATCTGCTTTAGCACTCATCATCTGCGAGTGCTAGCAACCTCATTATAGGGAGACTTCCCGGCGTTTCAAGAGCGATCCCTGCGCGGAGCGCTATGCGACGGCTGTCCGCGTCGGGACAGTCCGGCGCAAAGAGATGGCTACATTGGACCCATGGCCAGACCGCTCATCGCCCTCGACGCCGACGGCGTTCTCCTCGACTTCCACCTCGCCTACGCCGGGGCCTGGCGACGGGCCTTCGGCGCCTTGCCCGTCGAGCGCGATCCGCTCGCCTACTGGCCGATCGACCGTTGGCAGGTCGATCGCCTCGACGAGGCGGGACGGGCTCATTTCCGGCGCCACTTCGACGACGAGTTCTGGTCGTCGGTGCCCGTGATCGACGGCGCCGTCGAAGCCTGTCACCGTCTCCACGACGGCGGCTTCGACTTGGTCTGCGTGTCGGCGCTCGACGCCGAGTTCGAGGACGCGCGACTGCGCAATCTGCGCGCCAGCGGCTTTCCCATCGAGCGCGTCGTCGCCACTGGCAACGCAGCCGGCGCGCGCAGTCCGAAGGCCGACGCGATCACGGCGCTGCGCCCTGAGGCGTTCGTCGACGACTACCTGCTGTACTTCCGCGGCATCCCAGACAGCATCCACGCGGCACTCGTCAAGCGGGCGCCGAACGGCAGCCCGAACGAAGGCGCGGAGCTGACGCTGGCGGCGTCGGTGCACGACGATCTCGACGGCTTCGTCGAGTATTGGCTCTCGCGCTGAGCGGCGACAGCCGCTCGACCTGGCTCTAGCCGCCAGCTTCGCCTTCCGGATCGTCCTCGTCGTCCCGGGGCTTGGCCGCTAGCGCGAACGCCTCGCTGGCCCAGGCGCCGAAGTCGTTGTTCTTGCAGCGCACGCTGCAGAACGGCCGCGACGGATTGCTTGCCGCGTAGACCGCCTCGCCGCCGCATCCGGGACAGCGCACGATCCGTGCGGGGAACGGCTCGTCCGGATTCATGCGCACAGCGTGAGCTCGAACGGCGTGTCCTCGCTGC
>JAYTHL010000482.1:0-3005 GCA_043732605.1 Rhizobacter sp.
TCAGCGCCTGCCCGTGGGTCGACGAGATGATCGTGCTCGACACCGGCTCGGTCGACGCGACGCCGGAGATCGCGCGCCGCATCGGCGCCCGCGTCGAGCGCTTCGACTGGTGCGACGACTTCGCCGCCGCGCGCAACGCCGCCCTCGCGCTGACCGACGCGCACTGGCGCCTCGTCCTCGACGGCGACGAGTGGATCAGCCATGGCGGCGAGTCACTGACGGCGCTGCGCGCGCCGGGCGGCGCCGACTTCCTCGGCCAGATCCGCGTCGCCAGCCTGTTCGACGGCGGCGATTCGGCGGTTGGCGAAGCGCCGAGCTGGCTGGCGCGCGTGCTGCCGCGCGGCGTCGCCTACACCGGTCGGGTGCACGAGCAGCCCGATTCGCCGCTGCCGCGCCGGCGCCTGCCGCTCGTCGTCGGCCACGACGGCTATCTCGATGCGCAACGAGCGAAGAAGAGCGGCCGCAACGAGAAGCTCCTCGCGCTCGCGCTCGCGGCGGCGCCAGACGACGCCTATCTGCGCTACCAGCTCGGCAAGGACTTCGAGGTGCGCGGCCGGTTCGACGACGCAGCGCCGCACTATCTGCGCGCGCTTGCCGACGGCGACGCGTCGTCCGCATGGCGCCACGACCTGGTCGTGCGCGCGCTCTTCACGCTCAAGAAGACGGGCCGGCATGGCGCCGCGATCGCCCTCGCCGATACGGAGGCGCCGTCCTGGCAAGCCTCGCCCGACTTCTTCTTCACCCTCGGCGACCTGCTGCTCGACTGCGCCGCGAGCGCGCCTGAGCGCGCCGCCGAGCTGCTGCCGCGGATCGAGGCGAGCTGGCTGCGTGCGCTCGAGATCGGCGAGCGGCCGGACCTGCAGGACACGGTGCGCGGCCGCGGCAGCTACCTGGCCGCGCACAACCTCGCCGTCCTCCATGCCGGTCTCGGCCACGACGCCGAGGCCCGCCGCTGGCGCGAGCGCGCCGCATCGCTGCGGGTCGACGGCCGCGCAATCGTCACGACCTGATCGAACTGGCGCTTGGAGCGCCCGCAATTCCGCGCTTCAGCGGCGGGCGCGACGCCTACGCTCGTCGTCCGGCTCCACGCGTCGGCGCTCGTCCTGCGCCGACCCCATTTCGACATGGCGATCGCGCTTCCCTCACCTCCTGCTCCCGGCAGTCCATCGAGCGCGCATGCGCGCGCGCATCGCCGCTGGCAGGCAGGCCAGGATCTGCTCAAGCGCCAGAAGTGGCCGCAGGCGGCAGAGGCGTTCGAGCAGGCGGCGACGATCTGCGACGACAGCGCCTACGGGCTGGCCGCGGTCCGCTCGCTGATCGAGGCCGGCCGGCCCGCCGATGCCGTGCGCCGCGCGCGCGCGATCCGCGCCGCCGACCCGCGCCTGGCGCTCGCCTGCACGCTCGAATCGCACGCCTTGCTCGAGCTCGGCCTCGCCCAGGAAGCGGTCGCGAGCCTGCGCTCGCTGCCGGCCGACGTGCCGCGCGACCACGACCACCGCGTCTCGCTCGCGGTCTCGCTGCAGCGCGCGGCCCGGCACGAGGAAGCGGTCCCGGCCTTCCTCGACGCGCTGTCGATGAAGATGGACGACGCCTTGTCGCACTATCGCCTGGGCATCTCGTTCAAGCAGCTGGCGATGAAGGCCGAGGCCGCCGAATGCATCCGCACGGCCGTCCTGCTCGGCCTCGGCGCCAGCGACGTCGCGGCACGCGGCCTGCTGATCTTCCTCGAGCGCGAGGCCTGCAACTGGATCGCCGCCGACGAGGCGATGGCGGGCCTGCGCGCGGCCGTCCGTGCCGTGCCCGACGACGTCGCCCTCGAGACGCCGGCATTCGCGCATGCCGTTCTCGTCGACGATCCGATCGAGGTGCTCAAGGTCGCGCGCCACTACGCGCTCCATGCCCTGCGCCAGGTACGGCCGCTGCCGCGCATCAGCGCGAAGAAGCGCGACGGCCGTGTGCGCATCGGCTATCTCTCGGCCGACTTCCACCACCACGCGACCAGCCAGCTGATGGCGCAGATGCTCGAGTGCCACGACCGCGACGCGTTCGAGGTCACGCTGTTCTCCGCCGGCCCGGACGACGGGAGCGAGCAGCGGCGGCGGATGGTCGCGTCGAGCGAGCACTTCGAGGAGCTGCACGGCCAGGGCTTCGGTGCGATGGCCGCACGCGTGCGCGAGCGCGGCACCGACATCCTGGTCGATCTCAAGGGCGCGACCTACGACACGCTGCTGCCGGTGCTGGCGCAGCGGCCGGCGCCGCTCCAGGTGAGCTGGCTCGGCTTTCCGGGCTCGACCGGCGCGCCTTTCATCGACTACTTCATCGGCGACCGCATCGTCTCGCCGATCGCCGACGCCGCCTTCTTCAGCGAGAAGATCGCGCAGATGCCGGGCTGCTACCAGCCCAACGACGCGCGCCGGCCGCTGCCGCTGCCGTCGACCCGCAGCGACTGGGGCCTGGCCGACGACGCGCTCGTGCTCTGCGCCTTCCACCAGTCGTACAAGATCTCGTCCGAGGTCTTCGATCGCTGGTGCGATCTGCTCCATGCGCTGCCGGGTGCGGTGCTCTGGTTGCTGCAGTGGAACGTCAACGTCGAGGCGACGCTCCGGGCCGAAGCGCACGCGCGCGGCGTCGGTCCGGAGCGGATCGTGTTCGCGCCGCTGCTCGGCACGGAGTCGCATCTCAGCCGGCTCGCGGCGGCCGACCTCTATCTCGACGCCTGGCCGTGCAACGGCCACACGACGGTCGGCGAGGCGCTCTGGGTCGGCCTGCCTGTCGTGACGGTGACCGGCAAGACCTTCGCCCAGCGCGTCGCCGCCAGCCTGCTGCATGCGGTCGGCCTCGACGAGCTGGTCTCGACCGACGTGCCGGGCTATGTCGACACCGTGATCGCGCTCGCCCGCGATCCGGCCCGGCGTGCGGCGCTGCGCGAGCGTCTCGTCGCGGCGCGCGCCACCAGCACGCTCTTCGACGGCGCCCGCTTCGCCGGCGACATCGAAGCACTGTTC
>JAYTHL010000483.1:0-3002 GCA_043732605.1 Rhizobacter sp.
TTGACCTTGTCGATGATGTCCTTCGGCGTCCCCTTGGGCATGCCGATGCCGAACCACGCCGTCGCCTCGTAGCCGGGCACGGTCTCGCCGACGGTCGGCAGGTCGGGCATCGACGGCTCGCGCTCCTGCGAGGTGACCCCGAGGGCGCGGATCTTGCCGCCCTTGATGTGGCCGACCGACGACGGCAGGTTGTCGAAGATGACGTCGACCTGGCCGCCCATCAGGTCGGTGAGCGCCGGCCCCGCGCCCTTGTACGGCACGTGCAGCATGCTGCACCCGGTCATCGCCTTGAACAGCTCGCCCGACAGGTGCACCGAGGTGCCGCTGCCCGACGAGGCCATGTTGATCTTGCCCGGGTCGGCCTTGCAGTAGGCGATGAACTCGGCGACGGTCTTCACCGGCAGCTTCGGCGTCACCTCCATCACGTTGGGCGTGCGAACGATGCCCGCGACCGGCGCGATGTCGCGGATGAAGTTGAAGGTGAGATTCTTGTAGAGCGTCGCGTTGATGCCGTTGGCCGGATTGACGAGCAGCATCGTGTAGCCGTCGGGCGCCGCGTTGGCGACGAACTCGGTGCCGAGGTTGTTGCCCGCGCCCGGCTTGTTCTCGATGATGAACGACTGGCCCATGTGCTCGGTGAGCCACTGCGCGACGATGCGCGCGAGCACGTCGGTCGTGCCGGCGGGCGCGTAGGGAACGACCCACTTCACCGGCTTGGTCGGATAGTCGGCAGCGTACGCACTTGCGCTCGCCGCGGCGACGCAGAGGAGAGGCAGGACGAGGAGTCTGGGCATCCGCAACATCGAGGTCTCCTGGCAGCGTGGCGTTGGCCGGCGATGCTAGGGCTTCGTTCCGTGCCGCGGTGCTGTGGCGGACCCTGATGCCGCGCGCGCGGCCGTGGCCTCAGCGCGTGTTGTGGACACCTTCGCGCAGGCCAGACGGCACCGTGCCGGCCCAGCTGCGCTCCATCAGCTCGTACTCGTCGAAGTTGGTGTCCGAGACTTCGGGCATCTGCGGCACTTCCCACCTGGCTTCGAGCGCGTCGTGGGCCGCGCGCGTGGCGCGTGCGTCGGCCGCGATCCGGATCGCGCGCAGCGCGTCGATGATCGTCGCCAGCAGCTGCGAGGGCTCGTCGACGGCGAGGATCTCGGCTTCCGAGACGGCCCGGCCGATCACCGCCAGCGGCAAGGCCTCGACGGCGGTCCAGCCGCCGTTGCGCAGCTCGTCGTGGACGATGAAGAGATGGCGCACGACCTGCGTCGCCGGATCGTGGACGAGCAAGCGCGCACCGAGCTCGGCCCGCTGCTGCATCACGAGCGAGAGCGGCGTGTCGGCCTGGGCATCTCCGGCCGGCTGGGTGGCCTGGCGGGGCTGCTCGAGCCGAAGCGACCGTCCGAGCACCTCGCGCACCCAGCGCAGCGATCCTCGCCGTGCGGGTGAGGCGTTGCGCTGTGCCTCGGGGTCGGGGCGCTGGGGTGATCTGGCGAGCATGGGTGTCGGCTGCGTTGCGGGGGAGTCGTCATCGCCGTTTCGGCGCGCTGGCCCCGGCCTTGAGCGCGTATCCGGCACGACCCACCGCTGCCGGTGCGAGAACGTGAGAATTTGGCAAGCCGGGCCCGGGTGCAGTTCGTCGGGCCGCGAATCGACGGACAGACCCCTTCAGTTCGTGGCCGACGGGTCGATAGCGATCCATCGTCGCCACTTCGTCGAGGGTCCATCCATGGATAACGTCTCCAGCTCTATCGTCTCCGCCGCCAGCGGCGCCGCTGCCGGCACGGTGCAGAGTGCCGCCGCGATCTCGGTCATGAAGAAGTCGATCGACATGCAGGTCGCAGCGGTGGTGCAGCTGATCCAGGCCCTGCCGCAGCCGGTCGCCGCGCCCACGGGCGGCGTCGGCACGAAGGTCGACACCTTCGCCTGAGCCCGCGCCGCGACCGATCGTCGATCGGTCAGTCGATCGCGCCGTCCGCCGGCCAGAGCCAGGCCGCTCCGCGCACGCCCGACGAGTCGCCGTGCCGATGCCGCACGACCGGCGTCGTGCAGACATCCGAGAACACGTGTCCGGGCAAGAGCTTCGCGACCTCGCCGTACAACGCATCGATGTTCGAAAGCCCCCCGCCCAGCACGATCACGTCGGGATCGAGGACGTTGATCACCGCGCCGAGCGCGCGCGCGAGCCGATCGCAGTAGCGCGCCATCGTCGCCCGTGCCGCCGTCTCGCCTGCAGCGGCCAGCGCCGCGACCCTGCGCGCATCGAGGCCGCCCGCCGCGCCCTGACGCGCGTGATCGGCCGCCAGCCCCGGTCCTGACAGATAGGTCTCGATGCAACGTCGCCGGCCGCAGTAGCAGCGCGTCTCGGCCAGGTCGGGCTCGGTGCGCGACGCCATCTCGTTGTGGCCCCATTCGCCGGCGATAGCGTTCGCGCCGATCCAGACCCGCCCGTCGACGACGAGTCCTCCTCCCACGCCGGTGCCCAGGATCACGCCGAACACGAGCCGATGGCCGGCTCCGCTGCCGTCGGTCGCTTCCGAGAGCGCGAAGCAGTTGGCGTCGTTCTCGACCCGCACCTCGCGGCCGAGCGCATGCGCGAGGTCGCTCGGGAACGGCCGGCCGTTGAGCTCGGTCGAGTTCGCGTTCTTGATGAAGCCGGTGGCAGGCGAGACCGCGCCCGGCGTGCCGACGCCGACGCTGCCGCGCCGGCCGAGATCGGCTTCGAGACCGACGACCAACGCGCGCACCGTCGCGACGAGCGCGTCGTAGTCGCGCGCCGGCGACGGCACGCGCCGGCGCGCGAGCTCGCGGCCGGCGTCGTCGAGCGCGATCGCCTCGACCTTGGTGCCGCCGACGTCGACGCCGATGCGCATCGCGGCGGTCATGACCTTGCGTTCGTCATCCGCCAAGGCTACCCCGCCGGCACGCGCACGCGCGAGCACGTTTGTGCGCACACTCGCGCTTGCATGCAGCCGACACGCTTCGCCCTCGCCGTGACCGCCGCGGCGCTC
>JAYTHL010000484.1:0-2984 GCA_043732605.1 Rhizobacter sp.
CATCGTGCCGGCGACCATCGCGCCGAGCAGCGGCACGAGCAGCGTGCCGCGCGCGTCGTCGACGCCCCATTCGCGCATGCGCCAGAAGCCGTAGGCGCCGGCGAGCGTCGGCCACGGGAAGAGCCAGACCCAGGGATCGCGAAAGCCGTGCAGATAGAGGCGATGCAGGCCGATGCTGCCGCCCAGGAAGGCGAGCCAGGTCGCGATCGCCTTCGACGGCGGGCGGCCGTCCCGCGCGGTCGCGGCGGTCATGCCGGGTTTGTCGACGCGCCCGGACCGAGGCTGCGCTGCATGAAGACGACGTCGAGCCATCGGTCGAACTTCCAGCCGACGGCGCGCGTCGTGCCGACGCGGTCGAAGCCCATCGCGCGGTGCACGCCGATCGAGCCGGCGTTGCCGGAGTCGCCGATCACGGCGAGCATCTGGCGTGCGCCGGTCGATTCGCAGCGCGCGATCAGCTCGGTGAGGAGCAGGCGGCCGAAGCCACGTCCGCCCAGGCCGTCCGCGAGATAGACCGAGTCCTCGAGGCAGAAGCGGTAGCCCGGGCGCGGCCGGAACTGGTTCGCCGATGCGTAGCCGACGATCGCGCCGTCCTGCTCCAGCACCAGCCAGGACAGGCCCTTGGCGAGGATGTCGTCGCGGCGGCGGCCCATCTCGGCTTCGTCGGGCGGATCGGTCTCGAAGGTGCCGGTGCCGTGGCGCACGTGCCAGCCGTAGATCGCGGTCACGGCGGCGACGTCGCTGGCGTTGCCCGGACGGACGATCAGGTGGCTCATGCAGGCAGTCCTCGAGTCGAGTTTATAATACTTGGTTCTTCGCGGCATTCGCCTGCGAGCTCAAGGATAAAGCACCATGGTCGTCATCAGGCTGGCACGCGGCGGCGCGAAGAAGCGCCCCTTCTTCAACATCGTCGTCGCCGATTCGCGCCTGCGCCGCGACGGCCGCTTCATCGAGCGCGTCGGGTTCTACAACCCGGTCGCCTCTGGCGCGGAGCAACCGCTGCGCATCGCCTTCGACCGCGTCGAACACTGGACCGGCCACGGCGCGCAGATGTCGCCGACGGTCAAGCGCCTGGTCGATCAGGCGAAATCGGCGGCCTGAGCCCGCGGGCGCCGGCAGGCGCCCGAGCGCCGTGACTGCCGCCCGCGCCGCCGACTGGCCAGCCGACGCGCTCGAGGTCGGGCGCATCGGCGAGGCCTGGGGCCTGAAGGGCGGCTTTCGCGTCCTGCCGTACTCCCAGCCGCCCGACGCGCTGATGGCGTCGTCGCGCTGGCATCTCGAGGCACCGGTGGATCGCGTCCATGTCGGCGTGAGCAGCGCTCGCCTGCCGCCGTCGCTCGCCATCTCCAGCCTGCGCTCCCAGGGCGACGGCTTCGTCGCCGTGTCGCCAGACGTCGCCGATCGCACGGCCGCGGAGGCCTTGCGCGGGGCCAGGGTCTTCGTCGCCCGGTCGAGCTTTCCGAAGGTCGGCGCCGACGAGTACTACTGGGCCGACCTGATCGGCATGACGGTGCGCAACCGCGACGACGTCGTCCTCGGCGAGGTCGTCGGCCTGCTCGACACCGGCCCGCAGAGCGTGCTGCGGGTGAAGGACGACGCTGTCGAGGGAGGCGAGCGCCTGATTCCGTTCGTGGGCGCGTTCGTCGACAGTGTCGACCTCGCGTCGCGGCGGATCGTCGTCGACTGGGGCCTGGACTACTAACCGGCGCGTTCGAGCATGCGATTCGACGTCATCACGCTCTTCCCCGAGCTCTTCTCGGCGCACCTCGTGCATGGCGTGACGCGCCGCGCCTTCACACCTGAGGGTGTCGACGTCCACCTCTGGCAGCTGCGCGACCACGGCGATCCACCGCATGCGCGCGTCGACGACCGGCCGTACGGCGGCGGCCCGGGCATGGTGTTGCTGGTCGAGCCGCTCGAGCGAGCGCTGGCGGCGGTGCGCAAGGCGCGCGCCGAGGCGATCCCCGCGCCGCTGGTGAACTTCTCGCCCGCCGGTGCGCCGCTCAGGCAATCCACCGTCGCCGGCTTCGCAGCGGGCACTGGCGCCGTGCTGCTCTGCGCCCGCTACGAGGGCGTCGACCAGCGCTTCATCGACGCCCATGTCGACATCGAGCTGAGCGTCGGCGACTACGTGCTGTCGGGGGGCGAGCTGCCGGCCTTGCTGCTGCTCGACGCGATCGCGCGCCTGCAACCCGGCGTCCTCGGCGACGTGCGCTCGCACGAGCAGGACAGCTTCTCTGCCGGCCTCCTCGACTTCCCGCACTACAGCCGGCCCGATCGTCTGGCGGCCGATCCGACGCGTGCCGTCCCCGACGTCCTCCTGTCCGGCCACCACGGCGCGATCGACGCCTGGCGTCGCGAGCAATCGCTGGCGCTCACGGCAGCGCGCCGGCCCGATCTCCTCGCCGCCGCTCGTGCCGACGGCCTCCTCGGCGCGACCGACGAAGAGTTCCTGGCCCGGCGCCCCGGCCACCGGCTATAATCGAAGGCTTTTCGATCCTCTGGCGCGCGGGGCTTTCGAGCCCCACCCAACACGCCCGGCCGGTTTCTCGGCCAGCGATTCTTCAAGACAGCGCGCGAACGATCGCCAGGAGTTCTCCGTGGACCTGATCCAGACCCTCGAGCGCGAAGAGATCGCTCGCCTCGCCCGCACGATCCCCGTCTTCGCCCCCGGCGACACGGTGATCGTCAGCGTCAACGTCGTCGAAGGCACGCGCAAGCGCGTCCAGGCGTTCGAAGGCGTCGTCATCGCCAAGCGCAACCGCAGCCTCAACTCGAGCTTCATCGTTCGCAAGGTGTCGAGCGGCGAAGGCGTCGAACGCACCTTCCAGACCTACAGCCCGCTGATCGCGTCGATCGAGGTCAAGCGCCGCGGCGACGTGCGTCGCGCCAAGCTCTACTACCTGCGCGATCGCTCGGGCAAGTCGGCGCGCATCAAAGAGAAGCTGGCTTGACGTCGGCGGCCCCGTGACTTCCGGGGCCGG
>JAYTHL010000485.1:0-9830 GCA_043732605.1 Rhizobacter sp.
CACTACTTCGAGCTCACCGACTTTCCTCTCGAGCACGAGCGTGCGGTCAACGTCCACGTCGCCGCCGTCGAGAGCGGCGACGAGATCGCCTTCCTGCACGAGATCGAGGCCGGGCCGGCGAGCCGCAGCTACGGCGTGCAGGTGGCGCGCCTGGCCGGGATGCCGGCGACACTGCTGCGCCATGCGCGAGCGGCGCTCGAACATCTGGAGGCAGAGCGGATCGCACGCCAGCCGCAGATCGATCTCTTCGCCGCGGCCACCACGATCGGCGCGGAGTCGGCCGACGACGGCCCGATCGCTGACGAAGCCGTCAACGGCATCACCGATTCCGCGCTCCGCGACGCTGTCGCGGCGCTCGACCCCGATATGCTCACGCCCCGAGAAGCGCTCGACGCGCTCTACCGCCTCAAGGCCCTGCAACGAGACACCCCATGACCTATTGCGTAGCCGTCAAGCTCGACGCCGGCCTTGTCTTCCTCTCGGATTCGCGGACCAACGCCGGTCTCGACCAGATCGGCACCTTCAGGAAGATGATGGTGTACGAGCGCCCGGGCGACCGCTTCATGGTCATGCTCTCCGCGGGCAATCTCTCGATCTCGCAGCAGGTGCGCGAGATCCTGCAGATCGAGGAGCTCGACGACGGTACCGGCAACCCGCCGATCACGATCTGGAACGCGACCAGCATGTTCGACGCATGCCGCGTCCTCGGCGCGGCGGTGCGACGCGTCCACGACCAGGACGGCGTCGCCCTGAAGAAGTCAGGCGTCGACTTCAACGCGTCGATGATCTTCGGCGGCCAAGTCAAGGGCGAGGCGATGCGCCTCTTCCTCGTCTACTCGGCGGGCAACTTCATCGAGGCGACGCGCGAGACCTGCTTCTTCCAGATCGGCGAGTCGAAGTACGGCAAGCCGGTGCTCGACCGCATGATGCGGCCGTCGACGCCGCTCGACGAGGCCGCCAAGTGCGTGCTCGTGTCGATGGACTCGACGCTGAAGTCGAACCTCTCGGTCGGCCTGCCGCTCGATCTCGCGATCTACGAGACGGGTCGCTTCGAGAGCGCGCAGATCGTCTGCATCGACGACAAGAACCCGTACTTCCAGATGATCCGCAGCAGCTGGGGCGAAAAGCTGCGCCGGGCGTTCGAGGCGATCGACGATCCGCAATGGGACGCCGACCAGTCGGCTGCGGCGCCGCTGTGCGTGCCGTCCGTGCGCTACGAGACGATGCGAAAGATCACGACGCCGGGCGAGAAGCTGGTCTGAACGGCAGGGTCGTCCCGCGCCGATATAATTGCGCTTTCCTCCACGGCACTCGTGACGAGTGCCGAGCGCAATGACCAAGTTCGTCTTCGTCACCGGCGGAGTGGTGTCGTCCCTGGGCAAGGGCATCGCGTCCGCCTCCCTCGCCGCGATCCTCGAATCGCGGGGCCTCAAGGTCACCCTCATCAAGCTGGATCCGTACCTCAACGTCGATCCGGGGACGATGTCGCCGTTCCAGCACGGCGAGGTGTTCGTGACAGAAGATGGCGCCGAGACCGACCTCGACCTCGGCCACTACGAGCGCTTCATCACCACCAAGATGAAGCGCACCAACAACTTCACGACCGGCCAGATCTACAAGAGCGTGCTCGAGAAGGAGCGGCGCGGCGACTACCTCGGCAAGACCGTGCAGGTGATCCCGCACGTCACCAACGAGATCCAGGACTTCGTGCGGCGCGGCGCCGGCGATGAAGTGGATGTCGCGATCGTCGAGATCGGCGGCACGGTCGGCGACATCGAGTCGCTCCCCTTCCTCGAGGCCGTGCGCCAGATGAGCCTGAAGATGGGCCCGGGCAGCTGCGCCTTCCTGCACCTCACGCTCGTGCCGTGGATTCCCGCGGCCGGCGAGCTGAAGACCAAGCCGACGCAGCACAGCGTCCAGAAGCTGCGCGAGATCGGCATCATGCCGGACGCCCTGCTCTGCCGCGCCGACCGTCCGATCCCCGACGAGGAGCGCGCCAAGATCTCGTTGTTCGCCAACGTCCACGAGTTCGGCGTGATCTCGGTCTGGGACGTCGACACGATCTACAAGGTGCCGCGCATGCTGCACGCGCAGGGCCTCGACGAGCTGGTCTGCGCCAAGCTGCAGCTCCACACCAAGCCCGCGAACCTGACGCGCTGGGACAAGCTGGTCGACGAGGTCGAACACCCGCAGCACGAGATCACGATCGCGATGTGCGGCAAGTACACGGAGCTCTCCGATTCGTACAAGTCGCTCAACGAGGCGCTGCGCCACGCCGGCATCCACAACCATGCGCGGGTCAAGATCGAGTACGTCGACTCGGAGGACCTAAGCGCGGCGAACGTCGCCAACCTCGGCCGCTTCGACGCCATCCTCGTTCCCGGCGGGTTCGGCAAGCGCGGTGTCGAGGGCAAGATCCTGGCGGCGCAGTTCGCGCGCGAGAAGAAGATTCCCTACCTCGGTATCTGCCTGGGCATGCAGGTGGCGACCATCGAGTACGCACGCCACAAGGCAGGCCTGACCGGTGCCAACAGCACCGAGTTCGACCAGGACGCGGCGCATCCGGTGATCGCGCTCATCGACGAGTGGCAGGACCAGGACGGCAGCATCCAGAAGCGCACCGCGCAATCCGATCTCGGCGGCACGATGCGCCTCGGCGCGCAAAGCTCCGACGTCAAGCCCGGCACGCTCGCGCACGAGATCTACGGCAACGTCGTCACCGAGCGGCACCGCCATCGCTACGAGGCCAACGAGCACTATCTCGACCGCCTCACCGAGGCCGGCCTGGTGATCTCGGCGATCACGCAGCGCGAGAAGCTGACCGAGATCGTCGAGCTGCCGCAGACCGTGCACCCGTGGTTCATCGGCGTGCAGTTCCACCCCGAGTTCAAGTCGACGCCGTGGGGCGGCCACCCGCTCTTCAAGTCGTTCATTCACGCCGCGCTCCAGCACCAGGCGACCCGGACGGAGAAGGTCGCAGCGTGAAGCTTTGCGGCTTCGACGCGGGGCTCGCGCATCCGCTGTTCCTGATCGCCGGTCCGTGCGTCGTCGAGTCCGAGCAGTTGCAGATGGATGTCGCGGGCCAGCTCAAGGAGATGACCGGCGCGCTCGGCATGCCGTTCATCTTCAAGTCGAGCTACGACAAGGCCAACCGCTCGAGCGGCACGTCGTTCCGCGGTCCGGGCATCGACAAGGGGCTCGAGATTCTGGCGAAGGTCAAGCGGGAGCTCGGCGTGCCGGTGATCACCGACGTGCACCGCGAGGACGAGATCGCGGCCGCGGCCGCCGCCGTCGATGTCCTGCAGACGCCCGCCTTCCTCTGTCGCCAGACCGACTTCATCCGTGCCGTCGCGCAGAGCGGCAAGCCGGTGAACATCAAGAAGGGCCAGTTCCTCGCGCCCCACGACATGACCAACGTGATCGAGAAGGCCCGCGCCGCCGCGCGCGAGGCGGGCCTGTCGGACGACCGCTTCATGGCCTGCGAGCGCGGCGCGAGCTTCGGATACAACAACCTCGTGTCCGACATGAGGAGCCTCGCGATCATGCGCGAGACGAACGCGCCGGTCGTCTTCGACGCGACGCATTCCGTGCAGCTCCCGGGCGGCCAGGGCACGACCTCGGGCGGGCAGCGCGAGTTCGTGCCGGTGCTGGCGCGCGCCGCGGTCGCGGTCGGCGTCGCGGGTGTCTTCATGGAGACGCATCCGGATCCGTCGAAGGCGCTCTCGGATGGCCCGAACGCCGTGCCGCTGAAATACATGAAGGCGCTGCTCGAGCAGCTCGCGGCGCTCGATCGCGTCGTGAAGGCCTCGCGCCTGCTTGAGAACGACTTCGTCTGATCCCGTCCAACTCTCTGACCTGAAAGCAAATCCATGAGCGCCATCGTCGACATCGTCGGCCGCGAGATCCTCGACAGCCGCGGCAACCCGACGGTCGAATGCGACGTCCTCCTCGAGTCGGGCACGATGGGCCGCGCGGCCGTGCCTTCGGGCGCGTCGACCGGCTCGCGCGAGGCGATCGAGCTGCGCGACGGCGACGCAGCGCGCTACGGCGGCAAGGGCGTGCTGCGCGCGATCGAGCACATCAACACCGAGATCAGCGAGGCCGTGCTCGGCCTCGACTCGAGCGAGCAGGCCTTCCTCGACCGCACCCTGATCGACCTCGACGGCACCGACAACAAGCGCCGCCTCGGCGCAAATGCGACGCTCGCCGTCAGCATGGCGGTGGCACGCGCCGCGGCCGAGGAATCGGGCCTGCCCCTCTATCGCTACTTCGGCGGCTCGGGCGCGATGCAGATGCCGGTGCCGATGATGAACGTCGTCAACGGCGGCGCGCACGCGAACAACAACCTCGACCTGCAGGAGCTGATGATCATCCCGGTCGGCGCGCCGACCTTCCGCGAAGCGCTGCGCTACGGCGCCGAGACGTTCCACGCGCTGAAGAAGATCATCGACGGCCGCGGCATGAGCACGGCGGTCGGCGATGAAGGCGGCTTCGCGCCGAGCGTCGCCAGCCACGAGGCTGCCATCCAGATGATCCTCGAGGCGATCGAGAAGGCCGGCTTCGCCGCCGGCGCGCAGATCGCGATCGGCCTCGACTGCGCCGCAAGCGAGTTCTACAAGGAAGGCCAGTACCGGCTCGAGGGCGAAGGCATGACGCTCGGCGCCTCGGAGTGGATCGACGTGCTCGCCGGCTGGGTCGGCAAGTACCCGATCATCTCGATCGAGGACGGCATGGCCGAGAGCGACTGGGACGGCTGGAAGCTCCTCAACGACAAGCTCGGCGCGAAGGTGCAGCTCGTCGGCGACGATCTCTTCGTCACCAACACCGCGATCCTGAAGGAAGGCATCAGGAGGAACGTCGCCAACTCGATCCTGATCAAGATCAACCAGATCGGAACGCTCACCGAGACCTTCGCCGCGATCGAGATGGCCAAGCGGGCAGGCTGGACCTCGGTGATCAGCCACCGCTCGGGCGAGACCGAGGACGCGACCATCGCCGACATCGCCGTCGGCACCAACGCCGGCCAGATCAAGACCGGCTCGCTCAGCCGCTCGGACCGCATCGCCAAGTACAACCAGCTCCTGCGCATCGAGGAAGACCTCGGCGACGTCGCCGCCTATCCTGGCAAGGCCGCGTTCAAGCAGCTGCCACAGGACTAGGGCCGGGCCGGACGTCGTCGCGATGCGCTGGATCACCTTCGCCCTCGCCGCCTTGCTCGTCCTCGTCCAGGGCGAGCTCTGGTTCGGCAAGGTCGGCGTGCCGCACATGGTCGAGATGCAGAGGAAGCTCGCGGCGCAGAAGGCGACCAACGACACGGCGCGCCGTCGCAACGAGCAGCTCACGGCCGAGGTCAACGACCTCAAGGAAGGCCTCGAGATGGTCGAGGAAAAGGCGCGCGTCGAGCTCGGCATGATCAAGGCCGACGAGATCTTCGTCCAGCTGTCGCAAGCGAAGCGTTGAACACGCTGGTCGAGGCGACGGCGCCGCTGTTCGCGAGCGCCTTCGTCGCGTGGGGCGCGCCGGTCACCTGGCTCGAGCTCGTGGCGTTCGTTCTGGCGATCGCGATGGTGGTCTTCAACATCCGCGTGAACTCGCTCGGCTGGCCGCTCGCGATCGCGAGCTCGCTGCTCTACTTCCTGCTGTTTTGGAACAGCCGGCTCTACGGCGACGCCAGCCTGCAGATCTTCTTCGCCGTCGTGGCCGGCTGGGGCTGGTGGCAATGGCGGCGCGGCACTGATGCCTCCGGCCGGGCGCTGCGCGTGCGCCGGCTCGGTTGGCGCGGCCGGCTCGTCGCTGCGGTGGCACTGGCGTGCGCCTGGCCCGCGGTCGCCCTCTTCCTGCGCCGCTACACCGACACCGACGTGCCGTGGTGGGACGCGTTCCCGACCGCCGCGAGCGTCCTCGGCCAATGGCTGCTCGGCCGCAAGTACGTCGAGAACTGGCCGACGTGGATCGTCGTCAACGTCGTCGGCGTCGCCCTTTTCGCCTACAAGGGGCTGTGGTTGACGGTGCTGCTCTACGCCGTCTTCGTCGTGATGTCGTTCGTCGGCTGGAGTGCCTGGCGCAAGCTGGCGCCGGCGAGTGACCGGCTCGCGGCATGAGCGCTGCCGCGTTCGTCGTCGTCCTGCTCGGCGCCGAGAGCACCGGCAAGACGACGTTGGCGCAAGCGCTCGCGGTCGCGCTCGCGGCTCGCGGGGCGCGTGCGATCCGCGTCGATGAATTCCTGCGCGAGTTCTGCGACTTGCTCGAGCGCACGCCGCGCAACGCTGAGCAGGCCGGCATCGCGGCGGAGCAGACGGCGCGCATCGAGGCGGCCACGTCCAAAGCGGATGTCGTGATCGCCGACACGAGCGCGTTGATGATCGCCGTCTACAGCGAGATCGTCTTCGGCGACACCAGCCTCTACGCCGGCGCCCTCGCCGCGCACCGTCGCGCCGACCTCACGCTGCTGATGACGCTCGGCGTGCCGTGGCACGACGACGGCCTCCAGCGCGATGGCCCGCAGGTCCGGGCTCCCGTCGATGCGCTGATCCGTGCATCGCTCGACGGCGCCGGCATTGCCTTCACGACGATCGACGGGCTCGGCCCGGCGCGCCTCGCAGCGGCGCTGCGGGCGATCGATCGCGCTCGCGCCGAAGACGCCTAGCGCGTCGCTCTCAGGCCGTGCCGCCGAGCCTGACGAAGACGATGATGAAGATGCCGACGACGAGGTTGAGCGTCACGTCCCAGCGGATCGCCCCGAGCGCCGCGGCGCCGTCGGCCCAGCGTTGCGCCGTCACCGCCCGCGCCAAGCGCGGAAACAGCACGACGCGGACGTGCCCGAACACCACGAGCATGAGGAAGAAGAGACCGATCATCGCGTACCAGTCGAGCGGCATGTTGAACGCCAGCCCGGCGCGCGCCGATGCCGACCAGGCGATGCCCAGCATCGCCGCGCCCGAGACGAAGGCGATCGCGGCGGAGGCGGTGACGAGCGCGATGAACCGGCGCATCGCCGCGTGCATCAGCGTCACGCGCGCGGGCGGCTCGAGCACCGCGGCCGCCGGCCTGAGGCAGAACAGCGTGAACGCCATGCCGCCGACCCAGGCGACGACCGCGAGGAGATGGAGAGCCTTCAGGGACGCATACAGCACGGGTCGATGCTCCGTCGCGCCGCTGAACGTCGAGTGGGTCGCGGCAGAGTTGGCATTGTCCATCGCCATGGGCACGTCCGAATTGCGACGGCGCTTCAACCTGCGGTATCGTCCTTCGACCCAGGGGAGAAGGCTGAGGAGGCCGACTGAATGACCAAGCTCTGCTCGGTCTGCCACACCGACAACAAGGACGAGGCCCAGTTCTGCCGCTCCTGCGGAACGTCCTTCGCCGCGTCCGCGCCGGCCAGCGCCACGCCGCTGGCGACGGCGGCCGACGGAACGTCCGACAACGTCTGCGGCGAGTGCGGCTTCCAGAACAAGGCCGGCATCCGCTATTGCGCGAACTGCGGCATGAGCCTGACGACAGCGGCGTCGGGCTTCGGCGATCTCGCGTCGAAGGGCGCGCCCACGCCGGTCGCGGATGTCGACCCGTACGCGGGCCTCAGCCCGCCGCCGATCTCCTACACGTCGTTTCCGCCGGTCGCGGCCTATCCGCCGGCGCCGGCAGATGACCAGGCGGCGTTCGACGATCTCCTGTCACCTGACATTCCCGATGCCGACGCGGCGATCGCGGTGCGTCAATCGGCCGCGTCCGATCAATACGCCCCGCCGATCGAGTCCGGCTTCTCGAGTCTCGAGCCGGTCGCACCCGCACCCAACCGGGCACGCATGGTCGTCATCGCCGGAGTGATCGCACTGCTCGCGGCTGGTGCCGCGGCGTGGTGGTTCATGGGCAGTTCGTCGTCGTCGTCGCCAGCGTTCGCGGCGGCGCCCGCATCGGCGCCGGCCGCCGCACCGGCCCCTGTGGTCGTCGCCTCCGCCCCTGCACCGGCGCTGATCATCGAGACCGCGCCGGCATCGACGCCGGCCGTCGAAGTCGCCGCGCCCGCACGCGAAGCACCGGTCACGCCGGCACCCGGCGCGACCGCTGCCATCGCCGGCGCGCTCACGCCGCCACCGGCAGCTGCAGCCCCGATGCCGCAACAAGCCGAGGTCACGCTGGCGCCGGTCGATGCCGGCGCGAACGACGCGAAGAAGCTCGCCGCCGAGAAAGCGCGCCGCGAGAAGGCCGTTCGCGACAAGGCCGATCGCGACGCCAAGGCAAAAGCCGCGTCCGACCAGCGCGACCAGGCGGCGGCGAGCGCGCGAGCCGAGCAGGAAGCGCAGGCGCGCCGCCGCGCCGAGGAAGCGCAACGCACCCGTGTCGCTCCGGTCGCGCCTGCGCCGCTGCCGGCGGCGACCGCGCAGGCCAAGGGCGTACGCGAGATCTGCGCCGGCCGCGGCACGATCGCCGAAGCGGTCTGCCAGTCGCGCCAGTGCGCATCGCCGGAGCACGCCAACGAGGCGATCTGCCGCCAGATCCGCGAGGCCGACGACCGCCGGCGCAACTACCAGAATTGAGGCCGGCGCGGCCCCGCCCGCGTCGCCGCGACAAGGCGATCGATCATCACCGACGGGCGGACGCACCGCGCGCGGCACCACGAACGAGGAGTTGCAGATGAGCATCGACACGGGACCCGGCGCCTTGCCCGCCGGCCTTTCCGGCCAGGCGTTCGCGAGCCTGTTCCTGGCCGTCCACGGCCTGCGCAATCGCGCTGCCGTGATCGCGATGCTCGGCTGCACCTTCGTCGGCGTCATCGTCGCGGCGCTGCTGATGTCGATGGCGGGCTCGCTCGGCTTCCTCGCCGGGTTGCTCGCCTTCGTCGTCTGGGTCGTCGCGATCGGCACCGGCGTCAACGCCGCGGGGCTGCTCCAGATGGATCACGCGCGCGGCATCTCGCCGCGCAGCCTGCCCGATGCGCTCGTCTACGGGCTGATGTGCATTCCCAAGCTCATCGTCCTCGGCCTGGCGCTGCTCGCGGTCGAGATCGCGGTGTTCATCGTCATCGCGCTCCTGCTCGTGATCTGCAAGATCCCGTTCCTCGGGCCGCTGCTGTTCGCCGTCGTCTTCCCGGTGTCGGTCGTCGTCGCCGGCGTGACGGTCACCGGCCTCTTCATCTGCGGCGTCCTGTCGCTGCCCGCGATCTGGCAGGGCGCTGGCATCACGCGCGCCCTCGCGCAGACGATGGCAATCGTCAAGAGCCGTCTGCTCGAGGCGGTGCTGCTGCTCTTCTTCCTCGGGCTCCTGTGCTTCATCGTCGGCATGATCATCTTCGGCGTCCTGGGTGCCGGCCTGCTGCCGACGATGGGCCTGTCGATGAGCATCGTCGGCTTCGGCGGCCTCGGCATGGAATCGATGATGGCGATGGCGCAAGGCGGCGGCGGCGGTCACGCCATCGCCGGCGCGATCGGCAGCCTGCTGCTGTGGGCGGTCGCCGCATCGCTCGTCGGTCAGGTCTATCTGCTCGGCCTCTCGCTCGTCTACCTGCGTGTCACCGAAGGACTCGACCTCACCGCTTCGGAAGCGTCGCTCCGCGCGACCTTCGACGATGCCAAGCGGCGCACCGCCGAGCTCGGCGAAAAGGCGCGCCAGGCGGCGACGCGCGATGCCGCGCCGGCGGCGGCGACCGCAGCCGCCGCGCCGGCGTGGTCACCGTTTGCCGCTCCGACGCCTGCGCCCGCTCCGGTCGCAGAGCCACCTGCCAGCGTGCCGTTTCCGGCCGAGGCCCACGAGGACGTGACGACCATGCCGTTGCCGCGGACCGCGAAGGTGCCGGATGAGGATCCCGACATCACGCTGCCCTTCGACGAGGCGCC
>JAYTHL010000486.1:0-2976 GCA_043732605.1 Rhizobacter sp.
GCCCGCGCCTTCGAACATCGAGCGGTGGTTCTCCCAGCTCGGGTCGCTCACCCAGACCGCGCTGCCCGGCAGCCAGCGGGCGATGAAATCGGCGCCGACCTTGAGCCCGCCGCTCGAGCCCACCGATTGGATCGTCGCGACGCGGCCCGAGGCGATCGCTTCGTGGCCGGCGCCGAAGAGAAGCGCCTGCGCCGCCGTGCGGAAATTGGCGGCGCCTTCGATCGGCAGATACGGCTTGGCCGCGCCGCGCGCGACCACCTGCTGCTCGGCGCGGCGCACCGAGTCGAGCACCGGGATGCGGCCGGCGTCGTCGAAGTAGATGCCGATCGACAGGTTGATCTTGTGCGGCCGCGGATCCTTCTGGAAATCCTCGTTGAGGCTCAGGATCGGGTCGCCCGCGAAGGGCTCGACGTGTTCGAACATGTCAGGCTGCCAATGCTGCTTCGATGTCGCCTCTCAACGACTGCGGCGAGTCGTTCGGCGCGTAGCGCTTGAGCACCTTGCCGTCGCGACCGACCAGGAACTTGGTGAAGTTCCACTTGATCGAGTGCGTGCCGAGGATGCCGGGCGCCTCGGCGGTGAGCCACTTCCAGAGCGGATCGGCCTTGTCGCCGTTGACGTCGACCTTGCCCATCATCGGGAACGAGACGCCGTAGTTGGCCTGGCAGAAGGCCGCGATCTCGTCGTTCGCGCCCGGGTCCTGCGCGCCGAACTGGTTGCTCGGAAAGCCGATCACCACGAAGCCCTGGTCGCGGTACGTGCGCCAGAGTTCCTCGAGGCCGGCGAACTGCGGCGTGAAGCCGCACTTGCTTGCGGTGTTGACGATCAGCAGGACCTTGCCCTTCTGGGTCGCGAAGTGCGCCGGGGATCCGCCGATCGAGACGGCGTCGAAGTCGTAGATGTCGCGTGCGGCTGTGGCCATGGGATCCTCGGTGGAAGGTCGTCCGCGTCGATGGTAGCGCCGGGCTCTACGTCGCCGGTGTCGGCGGTTCGGGCGTGAACGCCGCGAGCAGCGCTCCGGCGACGATGAAGCCTCCGCCCAGCGCCAGCCGGCCGCTCATCGTGCCCGCACCGAAGGCCAGCGCCGACGCCGACGCGAACACCACCTCCGTGAGCATCACGACGGCGGCGCGATGCGCCGGCAGGCGCGCCGCGCCGTACTGCAAGGCGAAGTTGCTGGCGACGAAGGCGAGCGTGAGCGCTCCGGTCCAGGCGAGCCACGCTCCGGCGAGCGCAGGCACGGGCGCGATCGACTCGCTGCCGGTGAGGATCGCCGCCAGCCCGCCGGCGACGATGGCGCCGCCGGAGAACATCGCCAGTGCCCGGCCTTCCTCCGGTCGCGCGGCTTCGCGCCGCAGCATCACGTTGTTGAAGGCGAACGATGCGCCGCCGATCAGGCCGAGCCAGTCGGCAAGCGTGACCGGCAGCGGCAGGCTCGCGGTCCAGCCGCCGGCCGCCGCGGCTGCTCCCGACGGCCACAGGACGATCGCCGCGCCGGCCGCGCCGAGCGCGATCCTCAGGGCTGCCGCGCGATCGAGCCGCTCGCCGAGGACGACGCGCGCGAAGACGACGGTCCAGAGCGGCATCAGATAGAAGAGCAGCACGACGCGGACGACGTCGCCGACGACGATCGCCCAGTTGAAGGTCGCGTTGGTGATGCCGGCGGCGACGAGGAGGAGCCATAGCGCCGGCGTGCGCACGAGCTGCGCGACGGCGCGCGGGCGCACCGCGACGATCGCCAACGAGGCGAGCGTGAAGACGATCGCGGTGGTCCAGAGCGGATGCAGCCCGTCGCCCTGCAGATGGCGCAGCGGCCACCACGACGTTCCCCAGACGAAGGCGTTGGCGACGAGCGCCAGCGACGCCAGGCGCGTCGCGCGCGCGGTCGCGGCCGGCGTCAATGCTTGTCGCGCCGGGCGATCGCCAGAAGGTGCTCGACCTCGCCGCGATGGACCACGCAATTGCGGCGGTGCCACTGGCGGATCATCCACATCGTCGAGGCGACGAGCACGCCGAACACGGCGATCGACGAGAACGCCGTGAGCCCGAAACGGGTCATGCCGGTATAGAACGCGCCGAGACCGAGGATGCACGCCTGCTCGTTGAAGTTCTGGACCGCGATCGAGCGGCCGGCGCCCATCAGATTGGCGCCGCGGTGCTGCAGCAGCGCGTTCATCGGCACGACCAGATAGCCGCCGATCGCGCCGAGCAGGATCAGGAACGGCGCCGCCAGCCAGACGTTGGTGATGACGTTGAGGCCGACCACGAGCACGCCCATCGCGATGCCGAACGGGATCACCTTGGTCGCCTGGTCGAGGCGCATGCGCATCGAGGCGACGATCGCGCCGGCCGCGGTGCCGATCGCGACGACGCCGACCAGCGACGAGGCCTGCGTCGTGTTGTAGCCGAGCGCGGCCGCCGCCCAGGCGAAGACGATCACGCGAAGGTTGCCGGAGACGCCCCAGAACAGCGTCGTCGTCGCGAGCGAGATCTGGCCGAGCTTGTCGTTCCAGAGGCGCGCGTTGCAGTTCGAGAAGTCGCGCACCAGCGCGCCGATGCTGTGCGAGATCGGCTGCAGCGGCGCGTCGGTGCGCGGGATGCGCAGGTTGAAGAGCGCGGCGATCACGTAGAGGACGACGATCACCGCGATCGCCGCCTCGGGCGCGGTCGTGATGCCGGTGTCGAAGATCGGGATGTCGAAGGCGAGCAGGTGTTGCGAGACGACGTGCCCGAGCAGCTGTCCGCCGAGCAGCACGCCGAAGATGATCGACAGGATCGTGAGTCCTTCGATCCAGCCGTTGGCCTTGACCAGCTGCGAGTTCGGCAGCAGCTCGGTGAGGATGCCGTACTTGGCCGGCGAGTACGCCGCGGCGCCGAGGCCGACGACGCCGTACGCGAGCAGCGGATTGGTGCCGAACAGCATCAGCAGGCAGCCGACGATCTTGATCGTGTTCGAGACCAGCATCACCTTGCCCT
>JAYTHL010000487.1:0-2970 GCA_043732605.1 Rhizobacter sp.
ATCGGCGGCTGGGACGTGACGACCAATAAAAAGGTCTGAAGGTCTGATCGCCCCAAGGCGTGGGCACAAGCTGACGGAGGCCCGCGATGCCGATCCAGATGAAGGAGCTTCAGGTCACGCCGGCCGGCGGCGAGTCCGTCGCCGACGTGTTCCTGCACGTCGCTACCAAGCGTGCCGGCAAGATCAAGGGCGAAGGCACGACCGGGGGCCACACCGATGACATTGCCGTGCACACCTGGGGCTGGGGCGTCACCGCCAACACGGCGATCGGTTCCACCCAGTCGACGGCGCGCCGCTCGTACCGCAATCTGGTGCTGACCAAGGGCATCGATTCGGCCTCGACCGGCCTGCTCAGCGCGCTCGTCTCGAACGACGAGGTGAAAGAGGTGACGCTGACCATGCGCAAGGCCGGCGGCGAAGCGCTCGACTACTTCCGCATGATGCTGTCGAACGCGCGCATCGTGAACGTCGACATCGAGGTGCGGCCCAGCGGCCTTGCGGTGGAGCACGTGACGATCGCGTTCACCAAGGTCGAGATCGAATACAAGCGCCAGGAGCACGCCGGGCTCGGTGCGGCCGGCTCGACCTTCAGCGACGAGATCCTGCCGAGCTGACGATGATGATGTCGCCAAGAGACGCCGAAGAACTCATCGCCGCCGGCGACCCGCAAGGCGCGCTCGAACTGCTGCAGCGCCAGGTGCGCGAGCACGCGGCGGACGCGAAGCTGCGCGTGTTCCTGTTCCAGCTGCTGTGCGTGCTCGGCCAATGGCAGCGCGCATCGACCCAGCTCGAAGTGTGCGGCGAGCTCGACGCGGCCACGCTGCCGATGGTCAATACCTACCGCGAGGCGCTGAAGTGCGAACTGGTACGTGAGGCCGTGTTCGCCGGCAAGACCACGCCGATCGCGTTCGGGCAACCGCAGGCCTGGGTCGCGTGGCTGGTCGAGGCGCTGCAGGCGCAGGCCCGCGGCGATGCCGCGAGCGCTGCGCGGCTGCGCACCGAGGCCTTCGATGCCGCGCCGGCCACACCCGGCACGCTCAACGACGAGGCCTTCGAGTGGATCGCCGATGCCGATTCGCGCCTCGGGCCGGTCATTGAGGCGGTCATCAAGGGCCGCTATTGCTGGGTGCCGTTCGCGGCCGTCGCCAAGGTCGTGATCGAGGCGCCGGTCGATCTGCGGGATCTGGTTTGGGCGCCGGCGCAGTTCCAGCTCCACAACGGTGGGCAGACGGTGGCGCTGATCCCGTCGCGCTACGCGGGCTCGGGCGCGAGCGCCGCGGGCGCGCTGCAGCTCTCGCGCGCGACCGAGTGGCTGGCGCTCGCGCCGGATCAGTTCAGCGGCCTGGGCCAGCGGCTGCTGACAACCAGTGGCCCGGAGCTCGGCCTGCTGGAGGCGCGCGAGATCGTGCTGGCGCAAGTGTCGGAAGCGCCGGTCGACGCCGACGAGCCCGCGAGCTGACTGAATGGTCACCGCCGATGTCCGCAACCGACTCCAGCCGGCGCTGCTCGACCGGCTGACCGATGACGCGCGCGGCGACCGCCACGAGCTCGACGAACACCGCGTGATGTCGAAGGCGCAACTGCGCCAGGCGGTGCTGCGCGATCTCTCGGCCCTGTTCAACGCGGTGCAGCCGCTCGGTGCCGAGGCTGCCGGTTACCCGATGCTCACTGAGAGCGTGCTGAACTACGGCCTGCCGCCGCTCTCGGGCCAACTGGCGTCGAGGCTCGACGTGAGCGTGCTCGAACGCATGATCCGCGAAGCCATCGTGCGCTACGAGCCGCGCATCCTGCCCGACACGCTGCAGGTGCGCGCGCTCGAAGCGACCAGCGTGCTCGACACGCACAACGTCATCGAATTCGAGATCCGCGGCCACCTGTGGTCGCAGCCCGTGCCGCTGGAAATTCTGTTGCGCACGCAGCTGGATCTGGAGGCGGGGCAGGTGGAGGTGCACGACGCGGCCGGCGTGTTACCCAAGGTCCGCATTTGAGGAGATATCGATGTTGAAGGTTCTTGGTGTTCACAGCAATGTGCTCGACGATCAGGCGATCGGCGACGGTCACGCTTGGCTCACTCTGCATTTCGAGAACGGCAACAGCACAAGCATCGGTCTGTGGACCTCTTCGCTGGGCGAAGTGCGGCGTGTGGTGAAGGACCCCACGGGCTTCATGCTCGGGGAGACGTTCGATGTGAAATTCGGTCTCGAGAACAAGCTGGGCTATCGTGCCAAGGCGAGCCGCTTCTATGCACTCACCAAAGACCAGGCACTTCTTGCTACCAAGGTCATGGGTGCATTCACGGGTTGGCGCTTCGCGAACACCTGTGCGACCTGGGCGACCGATGTCGTCAAGCGCGTCGTTGGCGAGGAACTGCCGTCCTCCGAACTGGCGGGCGCGACGAACACGCCGCGCGCATTGGGCGGGGCGATCAAGAGGCTGGAGCGCATCCAGCCCACGTCCTTGCAATGCCCGAGGGGAATCAAAGGAAACCCGATTTGCGACGCTTTGCAAGGCGGCGGCTGAGGCTGAGTGACGAGCGTCGTCCATGGACCCCCGCCTCCTGCGCCTCTACAGCGACGAGCTGACCCACCTGCGCGAGGTGGGTGGCGAGTTCGCGCGCGAGTTTCCGAAGATCGCCTCAAGGCTCGGCATGGAAGGCATGGAGGTCACCGACCCGTATGTCGAGCGCCTGCTCGAAGGCTTCGCGCTCCTCGCCGCGCGCGTGCAGCTCAAGCTCGACGCCGAGCAGCCGCGCCTGATCGCGCACCTGCTGGAGGCGACCTACCCGAACTTTCTCGCGCCGATGCCGTCGATGATGATCGCGCGCCTGGCCGTCGACACCACCGACCCGAACCTCGCGCGCGGCTTCGCGGTGCCGCGCGGCACCGCGCTGATCTCGGAGCTGCCGCGCGGGCAGGACACGCACTGCGAGTTCCGCACGGCGCACGCGGTCACGCTGTGGCCGATCGAGCT
>JAYTHL010000488.1:0-2970 GCA_043732605.1 Rhizobacter sp.
CGAACCGGCAGATCCAGTTCGGCGACCACAAGGGCGAGACCGCCTGGCAGGACGTGCCCGGCGAGCACCGCGCCAACCTGCGCCGGATCATCGTGACGCAGGGCGACACCGAGCCGGCGTCGGTCGAGCAGCAGCGCCATCTCGGCCTGACGGCGCCGTCGATGTACGACCTGCGCAACCTCTTCCAGATCAACGTCGAGGAGGGCCGCCACCTCTGGGCGATGGTCTATCTGCTGCAGAAGTTCTTCGGCCGCGACGGCCGCGAGGAAGCCGGCGCGCTGCTCGAGCGCAGCTCGGGCGACGCCGACAACCCGCGCATCCTCGGCGCCTTCAACGAGAAGACGCCCGACTGGCTGGCGTTCTTCATGTTCACCTACTTCACCGACCGCGACGGCAAGTTCCAGCTCGCCGCGCTCGCCGAGAGCGCGTTCGATCCGCTCGCGCGCACGACCAAGTTCATGCTGACCGAGGAAGCGCACCACATGTTCGTCGGCGAGAGCGGCGTCTCGCGCGTGCTGCAGCGCACGGCGCACGTCATGAACGAGCTGAAGAGCGACGATCCGAAGACGATCCGCGAGGCCGGCGCGATCGACCTCGCGACGATCCAGCGCTACCTCAACTTCCACTACTCGGTGACGATCGATCTCTTCGGCGCCGACCAGTCGAGCAATGCCGCGACCTTCTACTCGTCGGGCCTGAAGGGCCGCTACGAGGAAGGCAAGCGCGTCGACGACCATGTGCTGAAGGGACAGACCTACAAGGTGCTCGAGGTGCGGAGCGGCCAGCTCGTCGAGAAGGACGTGCCGATGCTCAACGCGCTCAACGAGGTGCTGCGCGACGACTTCATCAAGGACTCCGTCGCAGGCGTGGGTCGCTGGAACAAGGTGCTCGAGAAAGCCGGCATCCCCACGCGCCTGGTCGTGCCGCACAAGGCCTTCAACCGCAGGATCGGCGCGCTCGCCGGCATCCGCATGTCGCCCGAAGGCCAGGTGGTGAGCGAGGCCGAGTGGACGCAGCGCGAGGCCGACTGGCTGCCCACCGCGTCCGATCGCGCCTTCGTCTCGTCGCTGATGGGCCGCGTCGTCGAGCCGGGCAAGTTCGCGAACTGGATCGCGCCGCCGGCGATGGGCATCAACAAGCAGCCGGTCGACTTCGAGTACGTCCGGTTCGGGTGATGATGCGCGCATGAGCATGGAAGCGGTCGTCGTCCTCACGCCGGCGGAGGTCATCAAGCAGCATCTCATCGACCCCGAGATCTGCATCCGCTGCAACACCTGCGAGGCAACCTGTCCGGTCGGCGCGATCACCCACGACGACCGCAACTACGTCGTCCGCGCCGACGTCTGCAACCTCTGCATGGCGTGCATCTCGCCATGCCCGACGGGCTCGATCGACAACTGGCGCACCGTGCCGAAGGTGCTCGCCTACAGGGTCGAGGACCAGCTCACGTGGGACGAGCTGCCGGCCGAACTCACGCCCGAGCAGCTCGCGGCCGAGGGCGTGTCGGCCGATGCGGCCGTCGCGTCGCAAGGCGCGCCGGTGCTCGCCGTCGACCCGCCGGCCGCGGCCGGCGAAGCGCCGTTCAACTCGGCTGCGTTCGGATCGACGGTGCCGCCGTGGTCTGCGGAGAAGCCCGTCACCAACGCCTTCACCGCGAAGGCCCCAGTGACGGCGACCGTCGTCGGCAACGTCGACTGCACCGAGGACGGCTTCGCGAGTCACACGCACCACATCGTGCTCGACTTCGGCGCCGTGCCGTTCCCGGTGCTCGAAGGGCAGTCGATCGGCATCGTGCCACCCGGCGTCGATGTCCACGGCCGCGCCCACATGCCGCGCCAGTACTCGATCGCCAGCCCGCGCAACGGCGAGCGACCGGGATACAACAACCTCTCGCTGACCGTGAAGCGCGTCACAGAGGACCACCAGGGCCGGCCGTTGCGCGGCGTCGGCTCGAACTACGTCTGCGATCTGAAGGTCGGCGACGTCGTCCAGGTCGTCGGCCCGTTCGGCCAGACTTTCCTGATGCCGAACCACGCGAAGTCGCACGTCGTGATGATCTGCACCGGCACCGGCAGCGCGCCGATGCGAGCGATGACCGAATGGCGCCGTCGGCAGAGGAAGACCGGCCAGTTCGAAGGCGGCAAGCTGATGCTCTTCTTCGGCGCGCGCACGCGCGAGGAGCTGCCGTACTTCGGGCCGCTGACGAGCCTGCCAAAGGACTTCATCGACATCAACCTCGCGTTCTCGCGCACCCCCGGGCAGCCGAAGCGCTACGTGCAGGACCTGATGAAGGAGCGCGCCGCCGATCTCGCGCTTCTGCTCGCCGACCCGAACGCGCACTTCTACGTCTGCGGCCTGAAGGCGATGGAAGAAGGCGTGCTGCTGGCGATGCGCGAGGTCGCCGAAGAGGCGAAGCTGCCGTGGGCGTCGCTCGGGCCGACGCTCAAGCGCGAAGGCCGGCTGCACCTCGAGACGTATTGAGCCGCGGCGGCTAGCCGGCGTCGCGCGCGATCGACAGCGCGAGGCGATTGCAGCCGTCCTCGCGGGCATAGCCGGCCCGCTCCGTCATCCGCAGCACGAGCGCGATGCCGAGGCCGCCGACGCGCCGGTCGTCGGCGTCGGCGTCCAGCGCCGCCGCGGTGGTCGCGAGATGCGCGACAGGATCGAACGGCGGCGCGGTGTCGTCGTACGCGAGCTCGATGTGCAAGGCGGTGACGCTCAGGGCGATGCGCACCGGCGCATCGCAGTCGCCGCCATGCCCGTGGGTGACCGTGTTGGTGAACAGCTCCTCGACGACGAGTGTCAGGCGCATGACATCGGCGGGCGCCAGGCCGTGTGCTTCGCAGAACGACTCGACGAAGGCGGTCGCCTCCGGCAAGTGCGCCATCCGTGCCGGCCAGGTGCGCGCGTCGCCGGTCGTCATCGGCCCGGCGCCCGAGCGCGGTTAAGCTCGCCATGCGTCGTTCGACG
>JAYTHL010000489.1:0-9787 GCA_043732605.1 Rhizobacter sp.
GACATCGAGTCGCATCCGTTCGACCTGCGCGAGTGCATCGAGTCGGCGCTCGATCTCGTCGCCGCGCGCGCCGCCGAGAAGCATCTCGACATCGCCTACACCTACGACGAAAGCGAAGGCGAGGTGCCGGTCGCCATCAAAGGTGACGTGACGCGGTTGCGCCAGGTGCTGCTCAACCTGCTGAGCAACGCCGTCAAGTTCACCGAGAAGGGCGAGGTGGTGCTGACCGTCTCGGCGGACGGCGAGCAGCTGAACTTCAGCGTGCGCGATACCGGCATCGGCCTGAGCGCCGAGGGCATCGGCCGGCTGTTCCAGAAGTTCAGCCAGGCCGACAGCTCCACCACGCGCAAGTACGGCGGCACCGGCCTCGGCCTGGCGATCAGCAGGCTGCTGGCCGAGCTGATGGGCGGCTCGATGAGCGTGCAAAGCGCCGGGCCGGGGCAAGGCAGCACGTTCCATTTCAGCATCGTGGCGCTACCTGCGGCGATGCCGGCGGGCAGCAAGCGCGACTTCATTGGCGAGCAGCCGGCACTGAAGGGCAAGCGCATCCTGGTTGTCGACGACAACGCGACGAACCGGCGCATCCTCGCGCTTCAAGCAGCCAAGTGGGGCATGGTCTCGCAAGACACCGAGGCGCCTGAAGAGGCCTTGCGGATGTTGAAGGCGCAGGCCTACGACCTGGCCATCGTCGACATGCACATGCCGGGCATGGACGGCGCCACACTTGCTGCGCGCATCCGCGAAGCCGGCCACACGCTGCCGCTGGTGCTGTTCACCTCGCTCGGCCGGCGTGATGCGGCCGACTCGATGTTCGCCGCCAGGCTGGCCAAGCCGCTGCGCCAGAGCCAGCTGTTCGACACGCTGGTCACGCTGCTGGTGCAGGACGCCGCGCCACGCAAGCCCGAGGCGGTCAAACCGAAGGTCGATGCCACGCTCGCAGCGCGCCACCCGCTGCGCATCCTGCTGGCCGAAGACAACGTCGTGAACCAGAAGCTCGCGCTGCGGCTGCTGCAGCAGATGGGCTACCGCGCCGACCTGGCGAGCAACGGCGTCGAGGCGATCGAGTGCGTCGAACGCCAGCCTTACGACGTGGTGCTGATGGACGTGCAGATGCCCGAAATGGACGGGCTCGAAGCCACGCGCGCGATCGTCAAGCGCTGGCCGGCGGCGCAGCGCCCGCGCATCGTCGCGATGACGGCCAACGCGATGCAGGGCGACCGCGAGGCGTGCCTGGCCGCGGGGATGGACGATTACGTGACCAAGCCGATCCGGGTGGACCAGCTCGTCGAAGCATTGATGCGTGTGGGAACAAACGAATGACGCAAGAGGTGGTGCGAGACGTGGTGCAGCAGGTGGCCGACCTGATCTGGGCCGGCCGGCAAGACGATGCGGTGGCCACCGCCAGCGCAGCGCTGGCAGGCGCCGATGCGCCCGCGTTGACGGTGGAGCAGCGGGTGCGGCTGCTGGCGCTGCGCTCGGAGAGTCAAGGGCTCAGAGGCGAATGGCCGCAGGCCACGGCCGATGCGCAGGCGGCCTGGGCGCTGGCCGACCGTGCCCGCAGCGATGCACTGCGGGCACGCGCCTGCGTCGCGCTGGTGACCATGCAGGTGCGCGAGGGCAAGCTCGCCGAGGCCGAGGCGACGGCCCAACGCGGGCTGCTTGCGGCACGGCGCGCGGGCGAGCAGGTGTTGCAGGGGCAGTGCCTGCACCAGCTCGCCCGGGCGCGGGCGGCGGCCGGCATCGACCTGCGAGGCGGCATCAAGCTGCGCGAGGAGGCGGTGCGTCTCTTTACTCAGTACGGCGAAACCGCCTGGCTCGCCACTGCGTTGCGCGGGCTCGGCGTGATCCATGCCACCCTCGGGCTGCTGGCCGAGGCACGGGGCTTCTCCCTGGAGGCACTTGCACTGGCGCGGCAGTCGGGTGATCTGGCGGGAATCATGGCATCGCTGAACACGCTCAGCACGCTGACTGCCGATGCAGCCGAGAACCTGAAACTTCTCGGTGAGGCGCTTCAGATGGCCATCGCGATGGGTGACGTCCAGGGCCAATCCATGGTGGTCAGCAACCTGGGCGACACCTACATGCGGCTCGGCCTGTTCAGGCGCGCACGACGACTGACGCATGAGGCACTGGCGGTCTCTCGACGCATGGGCAACGAACCACAGATGATGGTGGCCAGATCGAACCTCGCCGAGATCGAACTCGCCGTTGGCGGCACCGCCGCAGCGCACGAAGGCGTCGCGCAGCTGGCGGCCCTGTTGCGCCCGGGCGCGAGCCCGCTGCTCCGATCGTTCCACGCCTGGATCGCGGGCCTGACGGCACTGGCCAGCGGGCACGCAGAAAAAGCGCTGCAACTTTTCCGCGCCTTGCAGCGCATCGCCGGGCGGCAGATGGTGGGCAACCAGATCGAAGCCGCGCACCGCATCGGCCAGGCGCTGCTCGCCCTCGGCCGGCCCACCGAGGCGCTGGCCGCCACGCGCCGCGCCGCGGCCCTGCATCGCCGGCAAGGGCTGGGTACCCCGGACGGTCTCGACCCTGCATCGCTGTGGTGGAACCACACCCAGGCGCTGCGCGCCAACGGCCTGCGCAGCGAGGCCGACGCGGCGCTGGGGCAAGCCTACCGTTTCATCGTCGGCGTGGTCGGCACGCTCAGCGACGAAGGCCTGCGCCGCAATGCCTTGAACAAGCGCGACGAGCGCCGCGAGATCATCAAAGCCTGGCTCCAACTGGCGCGCCGCCGCAAGCTGCCGCGCGAACAGTGTGAGGCGCACCTGGCCGGCGAGGCCAGTCTGCGCGAGCCCTTCGAGCGCCTGGTGGACACCGGGCTGCGTCTGAACGAGCAGAAGTCGGAAACCGAGCTGCGCGAGTTCCTGGTCGACGAAGTGACCGAACTCTCCGGCGCCGAGCGCGTGCTGCTGCTGCTCGACGGCGCCGATAGCCTGCAGGTGGCCGGCTCGCTGCTGCCCCGCGGCGAGGCAGAGGCGCCACTGCTGCACGCGATCACGCCCTGGCTGGTCGAGGCGCGCCGCAGCCGCGCGGCGCGCCTGCGCCACGGGCCGGAAAGCGCAGAGCCGATCCGCCAACGCAGCTGCCTGATCGTGCCGCTGATCGCACAGCGCGAGCTGCTGGGCTTCGTTTACGCCGACATCGAAGGCGTCTACGGCCGCTTCCACGACGGCGACACGCAGTTGCTCGGCATGCTGGCTGCGCAGGCGGCGCTGACGCTGGCCAACCTGCGCGCCGCCGAGGCGCTGGAGCGCAAGGTGCAGGAGCGCACGGCCGAAGCGCGCGCCGCGCAGGCCCAGGCCGAGCAGCGGGCGGCCGAGCTGGCGGTGATCAACAGCATTCAGCAGGGGATTTCGGGCAGCCTCGATTTCAAGGGCATCGTCGAGCTGGTAGGCGAGAAGCTGCGGGCGGTGATGCAGTCGGATGATGTGGCGGTCAGGTGGGTCGAGCATGCGACACGCACCATCAAATGGCTCTATGTCGTCGAGCATGGCGTCCGCCTGCATCTTCCCGACGAGCGCGTCGAAGACGACGCGCGCTGGGACCGGATCCAGGGGCGCAAGGAACCACTGCTGTTCAACACGCTGGCGGAGGCTAGGGCGACAGGTGGGGCGGTCGTTCCCGGCACGGACGAACCCCTGTCTTCGCTGAGCCTGCCCATCGTCGTGAGCGACCAGCGCGTGGGCGACATCAACCTCGACCACTTCGAGCGCGAGTACGCTTTTGACGAGGCGCAGGTCCGCCTGCTCGGCACCATCGCCACCAGCCTCGGCGTGGCGCTGCAAAGCGCCGAGCGCTTCGCCGAAACCCAGCGCCTGCTGAAAGAGACCGAGCAGCGCAATGCCGAGCTGGCGGTGATCAACAGCATTCAGCAGGGCATTTCGGGCAGCCTCGACTTCCAGGGCATCGTGGAGCTGGTGGGCGACAAGCTGCGCGAACTGCTGGCGACCGACGACATCGGCATCCGCTGGTTCGACCATGAGCGGCGCGAAGGGCGCTATCTGTACGAGATCGAGCACGGGGTGCGGCTGCATCTGCCGCCCTCGACGCACACCGATGAACGGTGGCAGCGCATGGTCACCCCGCGTCCGCCGCGCGTGCACGGCACGGTTGCGGAGCAGCTTGCCTCCGGAATCGGCGTCATCCCCGGCACCGACCAGGCACCATCGACGCTGAGCGTTCAGATCATTGGCGGCAGCCGTGTGCTCGGCAGCATCGTTCTCGAAGACCACCGGCGCGAGCACGCCTTCGGCGATGCCGAGGTGAGGCTGTTGCAGACCATCGCCAGCAGCTTGGGCGTGGCGCTGCAGAGCGCCCAGCGCTTCGCCGACACGCAGCGGCTGCTGAAGGAAACCGACGCCCGCGCCGCCGAGCTGGCCATCATCAACGGCGTACAGGCGGGCCTGGCCAACAAGCTCGACGCACGCTCGATCTGCGAGCTGGTGGGCGAGAAGCTGCGCGAGCTGTTCGATTCGCAGAGCATCAGCATCGCCGGCTTCGACACGCAGGCCAATCTGCGCCACTACCACTACATCCTGGAACGCGGCCAACGGCACGACGTGCCCGACGGGCCGATCTCGGCGCTGGGCTGGCACCTGATCCGCACCGCGCAGCCGCTGATCGTCAACAGCGACCTGGAAGCGCGCCTGGCCGAGCTGGGCGTGCAGCGCAAGACGGTGCCCGGCACGCAGGCCAGCCGCAGCCTGGTGCGCGTGCCGGTGCTGATCGACGGCCGGGTGGCCGCCATGGTCGGCCTGGACAACATGGACCGCGAGCACGCCTTCAGCGACAGCGACCTGCGCCTGCTCACCACCCTGGCCGCGAGCATGAGCCTGGCGCTCGAAGGCGCGCGCCTGTTCGAGCAGACGCAGACGCTGCTGGCGCAGACCGAGCAGCGCGCCGGCGAGCTCGCCACCGTGAACGCGCTGGGCCAGGCGCTGAACTCCCGGATCGACCTGAACGAGCTGATCCGCGTGCTGGGCGACAAGATGCGCGAGACCTTCCGTGCCGACATCGTCTATGTGGCACTGGTGGACGAGGCCGCGCAGCAGATCCGCTTCCCGTACGCGCACGGCGAGCAACTCGAGACCCAGGGTCTGGGCGAAGGCCTCACCGGCAAGATCATCGACACCGGCCGCGCCCTGCTGCTCAACGAAGACGTGGACCGCGCGGCCGACGCCATCGGCGCCTCGCAGCTGGGCGTGCAGGCCGCGAGCTACCTGGGTGTGCCGATCGTCGTGCACGGCAAGGCGATCGGCGTGATCAGCGTGCAGAGCACGCGCGAGGAAGGCCGCTTCACGCCCGACGACCAAAAGCTGCTGGAGACGCTGGCCGCCGGCGTGGGCGTGGCCATCCGCAACGCGCAGCTCTTTGCCGAGGCGCAGGAAGCGCGCGCCCAGGCCGAGGCCGACAGGCGTCTTGCGCAAAGCGCCAACGAGGCCAAGAGCTCGTTCCTCGCGACGATGAGCCACGAGATCCGCACGCCGATGAACGCCGTGATCGGGATGAGCGGCCTGCTCCTCGACACGCCGCTCACCGAGGAGCAGCGTGACTTCGCCGGCACGATCCGCGACTCCGGCGATGCGCTGCTCACGATCATCAACGACATCCTCGACTTCTCGAAGATCGAGGCCGGGCGGATGGACATCGAGTCGCACCCGTTCGACTTGCGCGAATGCGTCGAGTCGGCACTCGACCTGATCAGCGTGCGCGCGACCGAGAAGCACCTCGACACCGCCTACGTGTTCGAGGGCGACGTGCCGGCGGCGATCGACGGCGACCTGACGCGGCTGCGCCAGATCCTGCTCAACCTGCTCGCCAACGCGGTGAAGTTCACCGAGGCCGGCGAGGTCGTGCTGACGGTGACGAGCGCGCCGATCGCGCCCGGCCGCGTCGGACTGACATTCGTCGTGCGCGACACCGGCATCGGCCTGTCGCCCGAAGGCCTGTCACGCCTCTTCCGGTCGTTCTCGCAGGCCGACTCGAGCACAACGCGCAAGTACGGCGGCACCGGCCTCGGCCTGGCGATCAGCAAACGCCTGGCCGAGCTGATGGGCGGCCGCATGTGGGCCGAGAGCGATGGGCCGGGTCGCGGCGCGCTGTTCTCGTTCACGATCGAGGCGGCCGTCGCCGAGCTGCCCGCGGCGGGCAAGCGCGAGTTCATCGGCGTGCAGCCCGAGCTCGTCGATCGGCGCGTGCTCATCGTCGACGACAACGCGACCAACCGCCGCATCCTCTCGTTGCAGGCGGGCAAATGGGGCATGCGAACACGCGATACCGCGTCGCCGGAAGAAGCGCTGTCATGGCTCGCGCGCGACGCGACGCCGCGCGACGCGTTCGACCTCGCGATCCTCGACATGCACATGCCGGAGATGGACGGCCTCGAGCTCGCGCGCCGCATCCGCGCGCTTGACCCGCCGTTGCCGCTCGTCCTCTTCAGCTCGCTCGGCCGGCGCGAGGCCGGCGACGTCGACAGGGTGTTCTCGGCGTATCTCGCCAAGCCCTTGCGCCAGTCGCAGCTCTTCGACACGCTCGTGAGCCTGTTCGCACTCGATGCCGTTGCGAAGCCCACTGCGGCGAAAGCCACGACATCGAAGCTCGATCCGGGCATGGCGGCGCGCCATCCGCTGCGTGTCCTGCTGGCCGAGGACAATGTCGTGAACCAGAAGCTGGCGATGCGCCTGCTGCAGCAAATGGGCTACCGCGCCGACCTCGCTTCGAACGGCATCGAGGCGGTCGAGTCGGTCGAGCGCCAGGCCTACGATGTCGTGCTGATGGACGTGCAGATGCCCGAGCTCGACGGCCTCGACGCGACGCGACGGATTCGCGCGCTCGGCGGTGTGCACGCCGGCGTGCGCATCGTCGCGATGACCGCCAATGCGATGCAGGGAGACCGCGAGATGTGCATTGACGCCGGGATGGACGACTACCTCACCAAGCCGATTCGCGTCGAGAGCCTCGTCGAGGCGCTCTACGCCGTGCCCGCGCGGGAGGTGCGCTGAATGGTCGCACCGATCATCGACGCCCCCACCTTCGCCGAGTTGCAGGACAGCGCCGGCGCCGATTTCGTCGGCGAGCTGGTCGACACCTTCCTCGAAGAGGCGCCGATCATGCTGGCTGAGATGAAAAGCGCGCTCGCCGCCGGGCAGGCCGAGCCGTTCCGGCGCGCGGCGCATTCGCTCAAGTCGAACGCTCACACTTTCGGCGCGCTCGCGCTCGGCGCGCTGTCGCGCGGGCTCGAGCTCGGCGGCCTCGAGGCCGGCCGCGCGTCTGGCGCGATCGATCGGCTCGACCAGGAATACGAGCGCACGCGCGTCGCCCTGAAGGGCTTGCGCGATGGCTGACCTGCGCCACGCACCGGCGCGTCTTCTCGTCGCCGACGACAACAAGGTCAACCGGCTGCTGATGACGAGAAACCTCGAGCTGCAGGGTCACACGGTCCAGTCGGCGGCGAACGGCCGGATCGCGCTCGAGATGCTGCGTGCCGCGAGCTTCGACCTCGTCCTGCTCGACATGGAGATGCCCGAGATGGACGGCTTCCAGGTGCTCGAACAGCTTGCCGCCGATCGGGCGCTGCGCGACGTGCCGGTGATCGTCACCTCGTCGCTCGAAGGCCTGGGCAACATCGTCCGCTGCATCGAGCTCGGCGCCGAGGACTACCTGTCGAAGCCGGTCAACGCCGTGCTGCTGAAGGCGCGCATCGGCGCGTCGCTCGAGAAGAAGCGCCTGCGCGACCAGCAGAAGGAGCTCGTGCGCCGCTTCGCGACCCCCGAGGTCGCCCAAGACCTGCAGCAGTCGGGCTTCGCGCTCGAAGGCCGGCGCGTGCGCGGCACGGTGATGTTCTGCGACATCCGCGGCTTCACGGCGCTGGTCGAATCGCAGCCGCCCGAGGAAACGATCGAGCTTCTCAACACCTACTACACGCTGATGTTCGACGCGATCAGCGGCCACGGCGGCGTCGTCAACCAGATGATCGGCGACGGCCTGATGGCGATCTTCGGCGCGCCGCTGCCGCTGCCCGACCACGCGGCCGCGTCGGTGCGCGCGGCGCTCGAGATGATCGAGCTGATCGAGCTGTTCGGCGCCGAGCGGCGCGAGGCGGGCCGCGCGCCGATCCGGATCGGCATCGGCATCGCGACCGGCGAGATGGTCGCCGGCTACACCGGCACGCAACAGCGTGCGACCTACACCTGTATCGGCGACACGGTCAACCTCGCGGCCCGGCTGGAGGCGCACACCAAGGTCGCGACGCGGGAAATCCTGGTCGATCCTGCGACCCGCGCTGAACTCGACGGCGGCTGCACGGTCGAGGCGCTGGGTCCGGTCGCGTTCCGCGGCAAGGCCGCGGACGTCGAGGTGTTCGCGGTGTCGGCCGCGTGAAGCGCTACTTGCCGGCCGGCGCGGTCGGGGCGACGTTGAGGAACGGAATCGGCGCGCTGCCGTAGACGTTGACCGGCAGCACGCCGTTCCAGGCCTTGGCCTGCGTCATCGCGACCTCGATGCGGCGCAGCTCGAGCACGTCCTTGTTCTGCGCCAGCGCCGCGTTCTGGATCTTGAGCGCGTCGGCCTGGGCCGTCGCGACCTTGAGGTTGGCATAGGCCTCGCCGTCGGCCTTGGCGCGCAATGCGTTGGCCTCGGCCTCGGCGATCGCGACCTTCTGCTTCTGCTCGGCCTCGACCGTCTTCAGCTTGTTCTCGGCGCCGAGCCTGAGCTGCTCCTGCGTGACCTTCTCGTTGATCGCATGCATGTACGAATCCGAGAAGGCGAAGTTGCGCATGTCGATGTTGATGACCTGTGCGCCGTACAGCGTGAGCTTTTCGCGCAGCGCGGCGTAGATGTCGTTCGACACCTTCGATCGCTGGGCGATCAGGTCGGGTGCCGTGTACTTCGCCGTCACCGCCTTGAAGATTTCCTGCGTCGCCGTCTGCACGTACGACGAGAGGTTGCCGTCGTGGGAATACTTCTCGAAGACCTCGGCGACGCGGTCGGTGGCGATGCTGTAGCGCACCGTCAGACTGACCTTCACCGGCTGGGTGTCGCTGGTGCTGCCTTCGGCGTTCTCGATGTTCGCGGTCTCGGCGCGGATGCTGAAGTTCGACAGCTTCTGCCAGGGCGGCAGCACAGCCAGGCCTTCGTTCTCGATGCCCACGATCCGGCCGAACTGCGTGACGACGCCGCGGCTGCCGGTCGGCACCGAATAGAACGGCCAGATCAGGACCAGCACGGCGACGAACGCGACCGCGGCCACGATCCACTTGACCCGACCCGGGCTGAAGCGGCCGGCGCCATCGCCGTCTCGTGCCATCAGGTTGCCCCGCGGGTCGATCACGATCGGGTCCGGCTGCCGCGGGCGCTCACGACCCGCCGCGCACCAGCCGCAGCGGGAACTTCGCCTCGCCGAGGTTGGCCTTGACCTTGCCGTTGGCGAAGCTCACGAGCCAGGCGTTGAGGTTGTCGTCGCTGCCGGCCTTCGTGGCCCAGAAGGGCAGGGCGGGCGTGGCCGGGAACGCCATCGGATCGATGCGCGGCTTCTTCTTCGTCATGTCGACCAGGCCGACGAGCTCTTCGCGCGACGGGATGCGCCAGCCCTTGTCGACGCCCGAGACGGCCGCCTTCGCGCCGGCGAACTTGACCTTCAGCAGCTTGCCCTCGCAGGTCTTGCCGTTCCACGCCAGACCCTCCGCGCAGCGCCGCCAGGTGAGCTTGGTGGTGGTGTCGGTCACCTCCTGGCCGTCGGCCGAGGTCGTGAAGCGGCCCTGGGCCTGACTCGTGGCGGCAGCCA
>JAYTHL010000490.1:0-2954 GCA_043732605.1 Rhizobacter sp.
GTGTGGCGCAGCTCGATCTCGATGAAGTCGCCGCGCTTGGTGACGAAGAAGACCGGAAAGCCCCGGCCGGGGCCGGTGCGCAGCTCGATGTACGGATCGGTGACCTGCAGCCGCTCGGTCTTCTGCGATCCGCTCATCGATGCCGTCGTCATCGACGTCGGCATCGATCCCGGCGCGGCAGGCGCGACCGGATCGGCGGCGAACGCGCTGATGCTCGTCAGCGCGCACGCGACACCGAAGAAACCCCCGAGACGCCACCAGGCGAACACGCGGCGTTTGCGCTCGCGCGGCGCGGTCGCGAAAGTGGCGGCCATCACTGGGTGTTGCACGTGCCGACCTTCGGGTCCGGCGGCGTGAACATGGTGTAGGAGGCGGTGCTGAACTCGTCCTGCCCGAGCGGGGCGGGATGGCTGATCCAGTACTGGATGATCTTGGCGTTCGGGTCGGTCTGGCTCGGAAAGATCAGGCCACCGCCGTGCAGCACGCCGAGCAGCAAGGGCTTGGCCAGGAGCCGGCTCTGCGCGACCGAGCCGAGGATGACCTCGCCCTGCGCCGAATAGAAGTTCTTGTAGATGTCGCTCGCACGGATCACGTCGGGCGTGTTCGCCGGCAACGTCACGTCGAGTTGCGCCGCGGCAGGCACGACGCGAAAAGCGCCGCCCGTGCCTGTCACGGTGTCGTGACAGCCCGAGCCGGCGCAGGTGTTGGTGGAGGTCGCCCCGTTCAGCTGGATCTGCAGCTGTGCGAGGAAGATCGGATTCACGCACTTCTGGAAGTACGCGAAGGACAGATGCTGGCCGGTCGCTCCCTCGGGGTTGCTGATCGTGGGCGGGTTGTCGAAGGGATTCGACGACGACCCGCCGCAAGCGACCAGCGTGCCCAGCAGTACGGTTGAAAGAAGGTTCCGGTGCAATGTCATCAGGGTGGTCAACAGCCGGTGGCTATCCAGCTTGCGATCGTGTTGTAGTCAGCGCTGCCGACGGGAAGGACCGGGATGGTCACGGGGACCGGCGGATTGCCGGTCATGCGGCCCGGCGGATGCGGGACGGTCGAGGGCCTGCTGAGCAGGTAGTTCGAGGCCGCGTTGCAGGCGTTGGAGATCATCGACAGCGTCACGCCGTAGTCGCCCTTGACGTCGCCGGTGAGGACGAAGCGGTTGTTGCGGAATGACGTGCCGGTTGGAATCGCCGCAGTGCCCGGCGTCGACGAGCTGCTGCTGCCGACCGCCAAGTGGCAATAGGCCGCGCAGGTCTTCGACAGGATCGGCATCACGTTGGCGGCGAACGCGTCTTCGCTAAGCCCGGTGATCGTGCGCACGTTCGCGCCTGCATCGAACGGGTCGTTGTAGTACTTGCCGCCCAGGTCCATCCACTCGGCGATCAGACGCTTCTCGGCCGCGTTGAGCATGGTCGCGTGGTTCGGCGCGGTCGTCGGCGGGTTCGGATGCGCAGCCTGGGCATCGGCGCCCGACATCAGCGACGTGCCGGTCATGATCTCCATGAGCCGGCTCTTGCGGGCCAGGCCGAGCGCCTCGCCTTCGCTCGCCATCGTGTTGACGAGCGCCGGGCCGCGAACGATCACGAGCACGCCCTCCTCGATCTTCGTCAGCGGCAGGCCGGTGACCGGATCGATCTGCGGATCACCCAGCATCAGCTCCTGGTACGACGTGGTCCGGCCGGCGCCGCCGATCTGCGCGCCCAGATCGAGCTTGTCGGGGTCGTTGTGGCAGCCAGTGCAGGTGTTCGGGCCGCGGTTGCGCGTCCAGAGCGGCGCGATGTGCGTCGGGTAGTTGATGAAGCCGCGCACCGGTGCCGCCGTGACGAGGTCGTCGGCAGGCACGGCGTTGCCGGTGTACTTGAGCGCGATCGTCGAGCGGCCGGTGATGCCCGCCTTGGTCGTGTCGGCCCAGTAGTCGGTCGACATCATGTCGTTGACGAGGTTGAGCGCCGTCGCGTCGAGACGCGTGTGCGTCGAGGCCATCGTCTCGCCCGAGAGGTGCGCGCTCTGCAGCGTCGCCTTCACCGCGGTCGGCACGGCGTTGACGACCGCACCGGAGTTGATGGCGCCACCGCGACGCGGGCTGTGGCAGCCGTCGCAGGTGCGACGCTCGCCCGGCCGGACCTGGATCCAGTTGGTGTGCGTCTGGAAGGCCTGGCCCTTGTCGTTGACGACCGCGAGGCCGATCGGGGTGTCGGCGGGGACGGTCAGCTTGAAAGAGCCGTCCGGCTCGATCGGCGCGTAGCCGAGGATCTGCTGCATCTCGAATTCGGTCTCACCGATTGCCTGGCGCATGCCGCTCATGCCGGCACCGGGAGCGATGGCGCGCACGGCGCGGATGAAGCGTGCCGGCGAGCAGCCGTACGCCGGATCGGCCGGGTCCTTCATCTTCACCAGGTTGGCGATCTGCGAGCGCGTGTCGCCCGGATCGCTCGGCGCGATCGTCGGGATGGCGGTCGTGCAGCCGGCCGGCAGGTCGGCGGCCGTGAGCACGCCGGCGCCCATGCGGCCAAGGCCGTCGGTGTCGTAGACGCTGCGCACTTCGATCAGCGCGAGGTTCTGAGCCGCGAGCGCCGCGTCGACGTTCGTCGGCTCGGTCGCGTTCGGCTCGGTGCGGGCCTGGATCGCGACCGGATGCACGTTCATCTTGCCCGGGGGCGGCGCGGCCACGATCAGGAAGGTCTGGGCCACGGGGTCGAACATGTAGACCGCGTAAGACGGATCGACGTTGTCCTGGATCGGGTCCTTCGCGATGTCCTCGACCAGGCGGTTTTCCATGCCGGTGCGGGCGAGCTCGTCGGCTGTCAGCGTCGCGCACGACACGACGACGCCGAGCTTTTTCACCTCGCACGGCGTGAACGACACGAGCACGCGGTCGGTGCCGTCCCAGAGCGGGAATGGCGTCGAGATTCGGCCGTACTGCGAGATGCCGCCGCCGATGTTGAGCGCCTGCGCCG
>JAYTHL010000491.1:0-9767 GCA_043732605.1 Rhizobacter sp.
GCGGCCGCACCCGCGCCGACTCGGCCAGGCGCGGCTCGATGCAGCGCACGGCGTCGTAGCCGAAGTAGCCGGCGAGACCGCCGCAAAAGCGCGGCAGGCCCGGGCGGAGCGCGACCCGGAAGCGCTGCTGGTAGGCGGCGACGAACGCGAGCGGATCGCCCTCGTTGGTCTCGACGACGCGGCCGTCGGTCACGACCTCGGTGCGAAAGCCGGTCGCGCGCAGAAGCGTCCGCGCCGGCAGGCCGATGAACGAATAGCGGCCGAAGCGCTCGCCACCGACGACCGATTCGAGCAGGAAGCTGTTGCTTCCTGCCGCATCGGGCCGACGGACGTCGTAGGCCAGCTTCAGGTACAGCGACAGCGGCGTTTCCAGATCGGCGAAGGCCTCGGCGATCAAGGGAATGCGGTTGAAGCCTTGCAGGGCCAGGCTCTTGAACTCGAGTTCGGTCATCGCTTGCTCGCCGGGCCGGCGAGCTCTCCACGTCTCTGGCCGACCGCGGCGGGCGGTCAGGCAGCGTATCGATCGGGGCGTGCAGCGGACACCGAAGAGGTGCCGCGACAGCGTCGGGGGCCCGAGGCGTTCAGCGTCGGGCGAGCGACCGGCAGCGACGCCAGGGCCAGGCTCCCCGGTCGGGCGACCTGATGACGAGGGGATGCGGCGTGACCATCGCAAAAGTGTACCGCGCGACTCCCGGCCGCGCCCCGGTGCCCGCCCGACCGTCCGCGCCCGGCTGCGGCGTGAGTTGGCTCACGCAACCGGGCCGGTCACACGTGTCGCGTCGTTCGTGACCGTCGGAGAATTCCGTCCCATGCCCACTCCGACGCCGGCCGCCCCGCGCACGCTGCTCGTCGCAGAAGACGAGGACAGCGGCCGCGCCATCGCCGAGCAGCTCGGCGCCGAGTTCGCACCAACCCTCCACCTGTGCTCGCGGCCCGACCACGTCCTGCGCGAAGTCGAGGAGCACCGGCCCGACGTCGTCGTCTTCGCGCTCGCCTCGCTCGAAGCCGTCGAGCAGCAGGCGCTGGCCCTGCAGCCGCCCGGAACCACGGCCGAGAACCGGCCCTTCCTGCTCGTGCTCTGCGACAGCACCAGCGCCCGGCTCGCCGCCGGCCTGTGCAAGCAAGGGCTGGTCGACGACTACGTGCTCCATTTCCCCAAGCCGGCCGACCCGGACCGGCTGTCGACCAGCCTGCGCCTGGCACGGCGCGTCGGCGCGGCCGCGTCCCCGGCGCCCGTCGCAGGCGTTGCCGGCCCGGCAGAGCGGCGCCGCTCGATCGTGCTCGTCGTCGAGGACGACGAGGTGCTGCACCTCCTCGTCGCGGCGATGATCGATGCGGACGAGGTCGAGCTGGTGTTCGAGTCCGACGGCACGGCTGCGCTCGACCGGATCCGCGCCGTCGGCCCCGACCTCGTCCTGATGGACATCTTGCTGCCCGGGGCCGACGGCGTCGACCTGACGCAACGGATGAAGAACATGCCCGACCTCGCCGCCATCCCGGTGGTGATGTTCACCGGCGAGGCGCGGATGGAGACGCTGATCCGCAGCATGGAAGCTGGCGCGGCCGACTTCCTTGTCAAGCCGTTCACGCGCGAAGCGCTGATCGCCAAGCTGGCCAAGTACCTGCCGCTCGCCGCGTGAGCGGCGGCGCGACGACGCGCCGCCGTCGCCTCAGGCCGACGTGACCGGGATGCCGCGGAACTGGCCGGCCACCGCGGGCCCCGACGGCCGCGGATAGCGCTGGGGGTCGAAGCGGTTCAGGAGCTCGCTCTCGCGCGCCCGTGCGATCGCCAGGCTCGCCAGCTTGACGTGGCCGTAGCCGCGGATCGTCGCCGGGATGTTGGCGATCGCGGTGGCGACGCCGAGCCGCTCGGCGCCGAGCCCGACGCAGAGCTCGTCGATGCGCGCTTCGTAGTCGGCGATCAGGCGACGCTCGAGGCGGCGCTCCTCGGTGCGCCCGAACGGATCGAAGGCCGTGCCGCGCAAACCCTTGCCGCGCGCGAGCACCTTCAGCACCGGCAGCAGCCAGGGCCCGAAGCGCACCTTCCTCGGCGCCGAGGCGCGACCGCCCTTCGGCTTCACCAGCGCCGGCGGCGCCATGTAGAACTCGAGCGTCATGCCTGCGCCTTCGAACTCCTCGGCGATCCGCTTCTGGAACTCGCCATCGGTGTAGAGACGCGCGACCTCGTACTCGTCCTTGTAGGCCATGAGCTTCCTCAGCTGGGTCGCGACGGCGCGCGTCAGCGGCATGGCCGACTCCGGTCCCGCCACCGAGCGCTCGCGCTCGCGCACGGCATCGACGATGCGCCGATAGCGCGCGGCGTACGCCTCGTTCTGGTACGCCGTGAGAAAGCGAGCCGAGCGCACGACCAGCTCGTCGAGCGTCTCGACGCGCTCGCCCGCCGGGTCTGGCTCGTGCAGCAGCTCGCGCGCCGCGGCCGGGTCGGCGGCGGCAAGCCGGCCGAGCGAGAACGCCGCCTTGTTGGACGCGACCGCGACGCCGTTGAGCTCGATCGCGCGCAGCATCGCCGGCAGCGCCACCGGCACGAGCCCGCGCTGCCACGCGTAGCCCATCGCGAGGATATTGGCGACGATCGAGTCGCCGAGGAAGTCCTGCGCGAGGCGTTGCGCATCCATCGTCTCGACGCGATCGGCGCCGGCGGCGAATTCCAGCTTGTCGAGCAGCGCATCGACGTGCAGGTCGGCGTCGGGATTCGAGAGCGACTCGGCGACGGCGATCTCGTGCCGGTTGGCGAGCACCCGCGTGCGGCCGCGGCGCACCGTCTGCAGCGCGTCGGCCGACGCGGCGACGACGACGTCGCAGGCGAGCACGGCGTCGGCCTGCTGGGCGTCGATGCGCACCTGGTTGAGCGCAGCCTTGTCCTCGGCCAGGCGCACGAACGACAACACCGAGCCACCCTTCTGCGCGAAGCCCATGAAGTCGAGCACGCTCGCCGAATGGCCCTCGAGGTGCGCCGCCATCGCGATCACCGCACCGACCGTGACGACGCCGGTGCCGCCGACGCCCGTCACGAGCAAGTCGTACGGCCCGGTCCAGGCGTGCGGTGCGGGCGTCGGCAAGCCGGCGACGAGCCGCTCGAAGCGCTCGGCGGCGGGCCCCGCGAGCGCGCCCGGGCGCTTCCTCGGCGCGCCGCCGATCACGCCGACGAAGCTCGGGCAGAAGCCCTTGGCGCACGAGTAGTCCTTGTTGCAGCTCGACTGGTCGATCGCGCGCTTGCGGCCGAGATTCGTCTCGAGCGGCACGACCGCGACGCAGTTCGATTGCACCGAGCAGTCGCCGCAGCCCTCGCACACGCGCTCGTTGATGAAGAGCCGCCGCGCCGGATCGACGAGCTCGCCCTTCTTGCGGCGCCGGCGCTTCTCGGCTGCGCAGGTCTGCTCGTAGATCAGGATCGTCACGCCTTGAATCTCGCGCAGGCGACGTTGCACAGCGTCGAGTTCGGCACGGTCGTGGAACTCGGTGCCGGTCGGGAACTTCGCGTGGATGGCGTCGTATTTGGCGATGTCGTCGGACAGCACCACGACCTTCGTCGCGCCCTCGGCCTCGACCTGGCGCGCGATGCCGTCGACGGTGATCGTGCCGTCGACCGGCTGGCCGCCTGTCATCGCGACGGCGTCGTTGAACAGGATCTTGTAGGTGACGTTGGTCTTGGCCGCGATCGCCTGGCGGATCGCGAGGTAGCCCGAGTGGTAGTAGGTGCCGTCGCCGAGGTTCTGGAAGACGTGCGGCACCTTGGTGAACATCGAGTGCGAGACCCAGTCGACACCCTCGCCGCCCATCTGGATGAGCCCTTCGGTGTCGCGGTCCATCCACGAGGCCATGAAGTGGCAGCCGATGCCGGCCTGCGCGCGCGAGCCTTCGGGCACCTTCGTCGACGTGTTGTGCGGGCAGCCGGCGCAGAAGTAGGGAACGCGCTTGACGGCGTCGCCGGCGTTCGAGAGCAGCTCGGGCACCGTGAAGTCGCGCACGAGCGCGCGACGGTCGAGCTGCGGGAATCGTGCTGCGAGCCAGGCAGCGACGATCTCGATCAGCCGCGATGGCCGCAGCTCGCCGAGATCGCTCACGAGCGCCTTGCCGGCCGCATCGCGCTTACCGACGATGCGCGGCCGCACGGCGCGGTTGTAGAACTGGTCGCGCAGCTGCTGCTCGACGAGGCCGGCTTTCTCCTCGATCACGAGGATCTCGTCGAGGCCGTCGGCGAACGCGTCCATCCGCGTCGGCTCGAGCGGATAGGCGAGGCCGATCTTGTGGATGCGCACGCCGGCGGCGGCAAGCGCGTCGAGCGGGATGTCGAGGCGGCGGAAGACTTCGAGCAGGTCGAAGTGCGCCTTGCCGCAGGTGACGATGCCGACGCTCGCTCGCGGCGCGACGACGATGTCGCGGTCGATCGCGTTGATCCTCGCGAACGCGCGCACCGCATCGAGCTTGGCGTGCACGCGCTGCTCGATCTTCAGCGACGGCAGGTCGGGCCAGCGGTAGTGCAGGCCGTCGGCCGGTGCGACGAAGCCGGTCGCGGCAGCGACGTCGGCCGCGCTCTTCCACGCGGCGACGCGCGCGTTGGTCTCGTCGAGATCGACCGTCGAGCCGCTTTCGACCACTTCCGACAACGCCGTGAATCCGACCCAGTTGCCGGAGAAGCGCGACAGCGCCCAGCCGTAGAGGCCGAACTCGAGGTACTCGGCGACGTTGGCCGGCGCCACCACCGGCATGTGCCACGACTGCATCGTGTGGTCGCTCTGGTGCGGCATCGACGACGAGACGCAGCCGTGGTCGTCGCCCGCGACGACGAGCACGCCGCCGTGCGGCGACGAGCCGTAGGCGTTGCCGTGCTTGAGCGCATCGCCGGCGCGGTCGACGCCCGGGCCCTTGCCGTACCACATCGCGAAGACTCCCTCGGCCGTGCGCTCGGGGTCGGACTCGACGCGCTGCGTGCCGAGCACCGCCGTCGCGCCGAGCTCCTCGTTGATCGCAGGCAGGAACTTCACGCCCGCGGCGTCGAGCAGCTTCGCCGCCTTCCACGCTTGCTGGTCGACCATGCCGAGCGGCGAGCCGCGGTAGCCGCTGATGAAGCCCTGCGACGCGAGCCCGGCTGCCGCGTCGACGCGGCGCTGCATCAGCGCAAGTCGGATCAGCGCCTGCGTGCCGGTGAGGAACACGGTGCCGGCGCTCGCGCCGAGGTTGTCGGCGAGGGCGTAGTCGGGACGGGCGAGCGAAGAAGGCATGGGCGACCCTGTCGAAGCGGTGGATTCGGTCGAGCAATCTAACCGAGGCCGGGAAGAATAGGCTGCTGTTTCAACCTCGATTCAGCAAGATCGTAGAATTTCCTTCTTCGGATCAGCAGAAACGGCGATGTACGTTCTCGACGACAAGGACCGGGCGCTCCTCCACGAGCTCCAGCGCGACTCGCGCCAGACGGTGCAGCAGCTCGCTGCCGCCGTCGGCCTCACGGCAACGCCGTGCTGGAAACGCATCAAGGACATGGAAGCTGCCGGCGTCATCAAGGGCTACGGCGCGACGGTCGATCGCGAGAGCGTCGGCCTCGCGCTCTGCGTCCTCGCCGAGGTGAACCTGACGCAGCACACCGAGACCACGGTGCGCGAGTTCGAGTGCGCCGTCGCCGCCTGTCCGCAGATCGTCAGCTGCCACAGCACGACCGGCGCGGCCGACTACACGATCATGGTGCTGGTCGAGGACATCAAGACCTACGAGCAGTTCCTGCACGACACCGCGTTCAAGCTGCCCGGCGTGACGCACATCCGCTCGAGCGTCGTGCTGAAGGAAGTGAAGGCGGCCGCCGGCGTGCCGATCGCTGCCGCGCAGCGCGCCGCGCCGCGCAAGGAGCGAGTCAGGGCGACACGGCTCAGGGCTTGACGAACCTGAGGACGAACTCGTCCTTCGGCATCGCCGGCTCGGGCTCCTCGCGATCGCGCGGATCGGCCGGGTTGCGCAGGAACATGCCCTCGGCCGTGAGCCTGAATCCCGCCGCCTCGACCTCGCGGCGCAGGAACGATTCCTCGATCCGGTGCAGCGTCGACGCCTCGGAGATGCCGGTGCCGGGACGGCCCGAATGGTCGGCGACGACGTAGACGCCGCCCGGCTTCAGAGCGCGGAACACGGCGGCATTCATGGCCGCGCGATCGACCGGCAGATAGGTCAGGTCGTGGTAGTTGAACATCAGCGTGACGACGTCGAGCCCGGCCGTCGCGCGCCCGGCCGGCGCCGGGTTCTCGAACGGCTGCACGACCGCGACGATGTTCGCGGCGGCCGGCTTCTTGGCCCGCTCGGCGAGCGCCATCGCGGTCGTGCGCCGCGGCGGCGCGGACGACGCGACGGTGGCGGGGCTCGGCGGCGGCGGCCGGCTCTGTCCGTAGGCTGCGCCGGTGGGACCGACAGCGCGCGCCAGCAGCTCGGTCGTGTAGCCGCCGCCCGCGCTCAGGTCGAGTGCGACCATGCCGGGACGGATGCCGATGAAGGCGAGCATCTCGGCGGGCTTGCGGCGCTCGTCGGTGCGGCGATCGGCGTCGCTGCGGTCGGGGCTGGCGACGATCGCATCGATCTCGGCACGCGAAAGAAATGGGGCGCCGGTCGGCGGCGCGGCCGGCGCGACGGTCGCCCGGCCGACCGCGCACGCCGCGAGCATGGCGGCGGATGCGACGACGGCGGCGAGGCGAGAGAGCGAGGCGTTCTTCATGGCGTCAACGTCCCAGCCGTGATTCGAGCGACGAGATCCGATCGAGCAGGTCGATCGCGAGCGCGACGCCCGAGGCGTTGAGCTCGAGGTCGCGCGCCAGGCGCGATGCCAGGCGCACGCGCGCCAGCGAGCCGCCGCCGAAGCGCCATTCCTGGCGCGACGGGCCGCTCGGCTCGAGCACGCCTTCGAGCACCCACAGCTCGATCTGCTCCTCGGACGCGTCGCAGGCCCGGCCGAGCTCAACGATCGTGAGCTCGACCTCCTCTTCGACGATGCTGCCGCGCAGCGTGGTGACGATCGTTCGTTCCATGACAGTCATCCTTGCAGATGAGCGCGCGGCCTGAAATCGGGAAAGGCCTTGGCCAGGGTCTCGTAAGCGGCCTTCGCCGCGTCGCTGTCGGCCTTCGGCGGCACGATCTGGAGCACGGCGTAGAGGTCGCCCGGAGTCTTCCCTGGCAATCCGCGACCCTTCAGACGCAGCTTCCTGCCCGCCGTCGAGCCGGCGGGGACGGTGAGCTGCAGTGTGCCCTCGGGCGTGGGCACGTCGACGCTCGCGCCGAGCGCCGCTTCCCACGGGGCGAGCGGCAGGTCGACGTAGACGTCGGCGCCGTCGACCCGGTAGATCGGGTGGGGCGCGAACTCGATTTCCAGGAACAGGTTGCCGGCCTTGGCGCCGCCGCTGCCGGGCGCGCCCTGGCCTGCCAGGCGCAGGTGCTGGCCCGGGCGGATGCCTTTTGGGATGTGGACGTCGAGGGTGCGCTCCTGGAGCGCCACCCGGCCGTCGGCGCCCTCGACCGCGGCGCGCAGCGAGACGCTGCGCTCGGCGCCGCGGTAGCTGTCCTCGACGTCGATCAGCACCTTGGCGTGGTGGTCCTCGCCCTGCACGGTCGCGCGCCGGCGCGGGCCGGCGCCGCCCGATTTACGGCCGAACAGGCTCTCGAAGAAGTCGCTGGCGTCGAAGCTCTCGCCGCCGCCGCCGAACGGACTCGCGCCCCCCTGGCCGCCGCGGAACTCGAAGCCGGCGTCCCAGTTCGGTGGCGGCTTGAACTCCTGGCCCGCCTTCCAGTTGCTGCCCATCTGGTCGTACGCGACGCGCTTCTCGGGATCCTTCAGGACCTCGTTGGCCTCGTTGAGCTCCTTGAAGCGCGCCTCGGCGTCGGGGAGCTTGCTGACGTCGGGGTGGTACTTGCGGGCGAGCTTGCGGTAGGCCTGCTTGATCTCGTCCTGCGTTGCCGTGCGCGCGACGCCGAGGGTCTCGTAGTAGTCCTTGTATTTCATGGTCGACCCATGGCGAGCTCGGGAGCGGCCTGCTCGACGGCGCCGTCGCACGGCGCCATCAGCGCCTCGGTCGCGGCCTGCAGCGTGACGTGACCGATCGCGAACCGTTTCTGCATCCGGGCCGCGGCGTCGCGGAAGAACGCGTCGTCGGGATGGCCGCCCGGCGTCACCAGATGCGCCGTGAGCGCGACCTGGGTCGTGCCCGTGGCCCAGACGTGCAGGTCGTTGACGCAGCTCACGCCCGGCAGCGCCGACAGCTCGGCGCGCACGGCGTCGAGATCGATCGAGGACGGCACGCCGTCGAACATGAGGTGCAGCGAGTCGCTGAACAAGCCCCAGGTGCCGATCAGGATGACGAGCGCGATCGCGAGGGTCACCACCGGGTCGAGCCAGGTCCAGCCGAAGTGCAGGGTGAGCGCCGCCGCGATCACCACGCCGGCCGAGACCGCGGCGTCGGCCGCCATGTGCAGGAAGGCAGCGCGCGCGTTCAGGTCGCCGTGGCGGCCGCGCAGGAAGAGCAGCGCCGTCGCGCCGTTGACGACGATGCCGATCGCGGCGACCACCATCACGACGCCGGCATCGATCGGCGCCGGCGCCGCGAGCCGGCCGATCGCCGCCCAGGCGAGCGAGCCGATCGCGACCAGCAGCAGCAGCGAGTTGGCGAATGCCGCCAGGATCGAGGCGCGCTTCCAGCCGTAGGTGTGGCGCTCGTCGGGCGCGAGCCGGCCGGCGAAGGCGCCGGCCCAGGCGAGGACGAGGCCAAGCACGTCGCCCAGGTTGTGGCCGGCATCGGCGAGCAGCGCGAGCGAATCGGCCTTCCAGCCGTAGAACGCCTCGACGACGACGAAGGCGAGGTTGATCGCGATGCCGATCGCGAAGGCGCGGTCGAGGTTCGGGGCGCCGTGCGCGTGGCCTTGGCCGTGCGAATGTCCGTGCGCGTGCGACGCGCCGTGCGCGCGCCCGTCCTCGTGGCCGTGATCGTGATCGTGATCGGCGGAATGGGAGTCGGTCATGGCGAAGGCCGCCGCATCGCGGTCATCCGGCGAGCTTCGTGCGCATGGCGTCGATCACCGCGCGGTAGTCGGGCGCGCCGAAGATGGCGCTGCCGGCGACGAAGGTATCGGCGCCGGCGTCGGCGGCAGCGCGGATGTTGTCGACCTTGATGCCGCCGTCGACCTCGAGGCGGATGTCGCGCCCGCTCGCCTCGATCCGTCGGCGAGCGTCCTCGATCTTCTTCAGCGCCGACGGGATGAAGCTTTGCCCGCCGAAGCCCGGGTTGACGCTCATGATCAGCACGAGGTCGACCTTGTCGATCACCCAGTCGAGCGCGTCGAGCGGCGCGCCGGGATTGAAGACGAGCCCGGCCTGGCAGCCCGTCTCCCTGATCAGCTGGAGCGTGCGGTCGACGTGGCGGCTCGCGTCGGGGTGAAAGCTCACCAAGTCGGCGCCCGCGGCGGTGAACGCCTGCGCCAGCGCATCGACCGGCTCGACCATCAGGTGAACGTCGATCGACACCTTCGTTCCATCCTCGCGCTTCGCGTGCTTCTTCAGCGCCGAGCAGACCATCGGCCCGATCGTGAGGTTGGGGACGTAGTGGTTGTCCATCACGTCGAAATGGATCCAGTCGGCGCCGGCTGCGATGACGTCGCGCACCTCCGCGCCGAGCCGCGCGAAATCGGCGGAAAGAATGCTCGGGGCGATGCGAAAGCGCGGCATGGTGTCGGCTCATTCTAGGTCGCGCGTCCGTCGCGCATCGGCTCCTAGAATGACCCATGGC
>JAYTHL010000492.1:0-2948 GCA_043732605.1 Rhizobacter sp.
CCGATCCCAGCGAACGGCTCGCGTGCCGGTTGCCCGCTCGCCGCGCCGATGAAGTGGAGCGACTTGTCGACATCGGCCACGATCTGCGCGCCGTCGCTCGAAAATCCGAGCGATGCCGGCGGCGGAGTCACTGTCGGGAAGCCCGGCCATGGCCCGCAGTCTCGCATCGATCGGCATGTGCCCCGACGCTGGAACAATCCCCGCAGCCGCTTCAGCCGAGCGAGCGCAGCGCCGCTTCCACGATCGCCTGCGCGTCGACCTCGAAGTGGCGGCGCAACGCGGCCCGTGTGTCGCTGCGGCCGAAGCCGTCGGTGCCGAGGGTGACGCAGCGGCGCCCTGCGGGCAGGAAGGCGCGGATCTGCTCGGGGACCGCGCGAACGTAGTCGGTAGCGATGACGATGGGGCCACGCGTCGGCCCGAGCTGCTCGCTCACGTAGCTGCGCAGCACGCCGGCCTGGCCGTGCCGCCAGGCGGTCTCGCCGGCGACGCCGTTCCTCGCCAGCTCGCTGAAGCTGGTGACGCTCCAGAGGTCGGCGGCGACGCCGTGCTCGGCCTCGAGCACGGCTGCCGCCTTGATCGCCTCGCCCATCATGGCGCCGGCCGCGAGAAGCTGCACGCGCTTCGTGCCGTCGCGCGCCGACTGCCTGAAGCGGTACATGCCGCGCAGCACGCCCTCGTGCGCATCGGCCGGCAGGGAAGGCTGGGCGACGTTCTCGTTCATCGCCGTGACGTAATAGAAGACGTCCTGCTGCTCGACCAGCATCTCGCGCATGCCGCGGTCGACGATGACGGCCAGCTCGCCGGCGAAGGCCGGGTCGTAGGCCTTGCAGTTCGGCACGGTCGCGGCAACGAGGTGGCTCGTGCCGTCCTGGTGCTGCAGGCCTTCGCCCGAGAGCGTCGTGCGCCCAGCCGTCGCGCCGATGAGGAAACCGCGCGCGCGCTGATCGGCGGCGGCCCAGATCAGATCGCCGACGCGCTGGAAGCCGAACATCGAATAGTAGATGTAGAACGGCAGCATCGCCAGACCGTGCGTCGAGTACGACGTTGCCGCCGCGGTCCACGACGAGATCGCGCCGGCCTCGGTGATGCCTTCCTCGAGGATCTGGCCACCGCGGTCTTCGCGGTACGAGAGGATCGAGCCCGAGTCTTCGGGCTGGTAGAGCTGGCCGAAGGGAGCGTAGATGCCGACCTGGCGAAACAGGCTCGCCATGCCGAAGGTGCGTGCCTCGTCGGCGACGATGGGCACGACGCGGGCGCCGAGCACCGGGTCCTTGAGCAGGTTGCCGAGGATGCGCACGAAGGCCATCGTCGTGCTCATCTCCTTGCCGTCGGACTGGAGCGCGAAGACCGAGGTCGTCTCGAGCGCGGGCACTGCGAGCGTCTGGCAGTCGCTGCGTCGCACCGGCAGCACGCCGCCGAGGGCGCGGCGCCGGCTCATCAGGTACTTCAGCTCGGCGCTGTCGTCGGCGGGCTTGTAGAAGGCGAGCGACTGCGTGTCGTCGTCGCTCATCGGCAGCGCGAAGCGATCGCGGAAAGCGAGCAGGCCGGCGCTGTCGAGCTTCTTCGCCTGGTGCGTCGTCATGCGGCCCTGCGCCGCCTCGCCCATCGCATAGCCCTTCATCGTCTTCGCGAGCACGACGGTCGGTCGGCCGGCGTGCGCGACCGCCGCGGCGAAGGCGGCGTGGATCTTCACCGCGTCGTGGCCGCCGCGGCGGAGGCGATCGATGTCCTCGTCGCGCAGGTCGGCGACGAGCGCCTTCATCTCCTCGTTCTGGCCGAAGAAGACCTCGCGGTTGAAGGCGCCGTCCTTGGCCGAGAGCGTCTGGAACTGGCCGTCGACGGTGTGCGCGAAGGCGCGCATCAGGGCGTGGCCGTGGTCGCGCGCGAAGAGCACGTCCCAGTCGCTCGACCACAGGCACTTGACGACGTGCCAGCCCGCGCCCGCGAACAGCGACTCGAGCTCGTCGACGATGCGACCGTTGCCGCGTACCGGGCCGTCGAGGCGCTGCAGATTGCAGTTGATGACGAAAGTGCAGTTGTCGAGCTGCTCGCGCGCGGCGAGCGAAAGCGCGGCGATCGACTCGGGCTCGTCCATCTCGCCGTCGCCGAAGAAGCCCCAGACGCGTCGCTGCGTCGGGCCCGAGGCGGCGGCGAGCAGGCCGCGGTGCTCGAGGTAGCGCATGAAGCGCGCCTGGTAGATCGCGTTGATCGGTCCGATGCCCATCGAGCCGGTCGGGAATTGCCAGAAGTCCGGCATCAGCTGCGGATGCGGATACGACGTCAGGCCGCGCGCGCCGGCGGCCGGCGCGACGAGCTCCTGGCGGTAGTGGGCGAGGTCCTCGGCAGACAGGCGACCTTCGAGGAACGCGCGCGCGTAGACGCCGGGCGCGGAGTGCGGCTGGAAGAAGACCAAGTCGCCCAGAGATCCCGGCTGCGCCGGTCCTCCGGATGTCATGGGACCGCCGGGCTGGCCGCCCGGCGGAGTGTCGTCGTCGCTGCGCGCGCGAAAGAAGTGGTTAAAGCCGACCTCGAACAGATCGGCCGCCGACGCATAGCTCGCGATGTGGCCGCCGAGCTCGGCCGATCCGCCGCTCTCGACGCGGTTGGCGCGCATCACCATCGCCAGCGCGTTCCAGCGCATCAGCGCAGCCAGGCGCTGCTCCATCGCGAGGTCGCCGGGAAAAGGTGTCTGCGATGCGAGCGGAATCGAGTTGACGTACGGCGTCACCATCGAAGGCAGCCAGCGCACGCCGTGCCGCCGTGCATGCGCGAGCAGGGCGTCGAACAGGAAACGGGCGCGAGACTCGCCGTGCGCGGCGATCAGCGCGTCGAGCGCTTCGCACCACTCCGCGGTCTCGGCCGGATCGACATCAACGGCGCCATCGGGAAGCACGGCGCCGATGTGGCCCGCAATCGAGAGGTCTGTCATGCGGCGACGATCGCGCGGG
>JAYTHL010000493.1:0-2947 GCA_043732605.1 Rhizobacter sp.
GCCCCGCCTCGCGCCGCGCGCCGTGCCGCCGGCGATGCTGGAAGCCCTGAAGGCGGCGTTCGGCGATCGCTGCTCGACCGCGATGGCGGTGCGCGAGCAGCACGGCCGCGACGAGTCGCCGATCGATGCGCCGCCGCCGGAAGCCGTCGTCTTCTGCGAGAGCACGGAAGACGTCGCCGCCGTCGTCAAGCTCGCCGACCGTTACGCCGTGCCGGTGATCCCGTTCGGCGTCGGCTCGTCTCTCGAAGGGCATCTGCTCGCGGTCCAGGGCGGCGTGTCGATCGACCTCTCGCGCATGAACAAGATCGTCACCGTCAATGCCGAGGACCTGACCGTCACCGTCCAGGCAGGCGTGACGCGCACGCAGGTCAACGACGAGATCCGCCACACGGGCCTCTTCTTTCCGATCGATCCCGGCGCCGACGCCTCGATCGGCGGCATGACGGCGACGCGCGCGAGCGGCACCAACGCCGTCCGCTACGGGACGATGCGCGAGAACGTGCTCGCGCTGACCGTCGTCACCGCGAAAGGCGATGTCATCAAGACCGGCACACGCGCGCGCAAGTCGTCGGCCGGCTACGACCTGACGCGGCTCTTCGTCGGCAGCGAAGGCACGCTCGGCGTGATGACCGAGATCACGCTGAAGGTCTTCCCGGTGCCCGAGGCGATGTCGGCCGCGACCTGCACCTTCCCGTCGATCGACGCCGCCGTGCGCACGACGATCCAGATCATCCAGATGGGAATTCCGATCGCCCGCTGCGAGCTGCTCGACAAGTACGCGGTGCAGGCCGTCAACCGCCACGACAAGCTCACGCTCACCGAGGCGCCGATGCTCTTGATGGAGTTCCACGGCAGCGCCGCGAGCGTGGCCGAGCAGTCGGCGACGGTGCAGGAGATCGCGTCGGAGCACGGCGGCGAAGGGTTCCAGTGGGCGACGACGCCCGAGGAGAGGAAGAAGCTCTGGGCCGCACGCCACCGCGCCTATTTCGCCGGCCTGCAGATGAAGGCGGGCTCGCGCACCGTCACCACCGACACCTGCGTGCCGATCTCGCGCCTGGCCGAGTCGGTTGTGACCGCATCGGAGGAAGCCGAGGCCGCGGGGATGATGCATTACATCGTCGGCCACGTCGGCGACGGCAACTTCCACATCGCCTACCTCGTCGACCCGAAGAAGCCGGAGGAGCGGGAGCTCGCCGAGCAGCTCAACGAGAAGGTCGTGGTGCGCGCGCTCGCCGTCGAGGGCACGTGCAGCGGCGAGCACGGCATCGGCCTGCACAAGATGGGCTTTCTCGTCGAGGAGGCCGGCGGGGACGGGATCGACATGATGCGCACGATCAAGCGCGCGCTCGACCCGAAAAACATCATGAATCCCGGGAAGATCTTCGCGCTGTAGCGCGAAGACTCCCCCGGGCGAGCCGGCGACAGGGCTGCTCCCTCCCCGCTTCGCTCCCCTCCCTCCGAGAGGGAGGGGCCGACCCCTCCGGGGTCGCTTAGACGGTCTCCGGCTCCGCCGCCGCGATCGACCAGTGCGACGTCACGTCGCCGTACTTGTCGACGCTCTCCAGGTTCACGCCGAAGCTCCAGAGCCGGGCGACATGCTTCAGCACTTCCTGCACGCCGTCGTGGAGCGGCCGGTTGTTGTGCCGGGTGTGGCGCAGCGTCAATGACCGGTCGCCGCGCAGGTTCACGCTCCAGACCTGGATGTCGGGCTCGCGCGACGCGAGGTCGTACTGGCGCGAGAGCGCCTCGCGCACTTCGCGGTAACCGGCGGTGTCGTGGATCGCCGAGACGCGCAGATGCTCCTGTTGCTCGTCGTCGAGGATCACGAACAGGCGCAGGTCGCGGATCACCTTGGGCGACAGGTACTGGCCGATGAAGCTCTCGTCCTTGAAGTTCCTCATCGCGTGGTGCAGCGCCGGCAGCCACGGCGTGCCCGCCAGGTTCGGGAACCACTCGCGGTCCTCGTCGGTCGGGTGCTCGCAGATGCGCCGGATGTCGGTGTACATCGCGAAGCCGAGCGCGTAGGGATTGAGCCCGCTGTAGGCGGGATGTCCGACCGGCGGCTGGTAGATGACGTTGGTGTGCGACTTCAGCCACTCGATCATCACGCCGTCGGTGAGATGGCCCTCGTCGTAGAGCGTGTTGAGGAGCTGGTGGTGCCAGAACGTGGCCCAGCCCTCGTTCATCACCTGCGTCTGGCGCTGCGGATAGAAGTACTGCGCGATCTTGCGCACGATGCGCACGACCTCGCGCTGCCACGGCTCGAGCAGCGGCGCGTTTTTCTCGATGAAGTAGAGGATGTTCTCCTGCGGCTCGGCCGGAAAGCGCTTCGACTCGTCGACCTCGCCCGGCCGCTCGACGCGCCGCGGCAGCGTGCGCCAGATGTCGTTGACCTGCGTCTGCGCATAGGCCAAGCCGTCCTTGCGACGCTGCAGCTCCTCGGCGAGCGAGATCTTGCTCGGCCGGTGATAGCGGTCGACGCCGTAGTTCTGCAGCGCGTGGCAGCTGTCGAGGATCTCCTCGACCGCCTGCATGCCGTGCTTCTCCTCGCACTCGCCGATGTAGTTCCGGGCGTAGACGAGGTAATCGATGATCGACGAGGCGTCGGTCCAGAGGCGAAAGAGATAGTTGCCCTTGAAGAAGCTGTTGTGCCCGTAGGCGGCGTGGGCGATCACCAGCGCCTGCATCGCCGTCGTGTTCTCCTCCATCAGGTAGCTGATGCAGGGATCGGAGTTGATGACGATCTCGTAGGCCAGGCCCATGTGACCGCGGCGATAACTGCGCTCGTTGGCGATGAACTCCTTGCCGTAGCTCCAGTGGCGGTAGTTCACCGGCATGCCGACCGAGGCGTAGGCGTCCATCATCTGCTCGGCGGTGATGACCTCGAGCTGGTTCGGGTAGGTGTCGAGCGCGAAGCGCGAAGCGGCGGCGCGGATCTTCTCGTGGT
>JAYTHL010000494.1:0-2942 GCA_043732605.1 Rhizobacter sp.
CGGCGATCGGCGAGACGACGGCCTGGCACAGCGACGAAGTGTTCGTCTTCCGCCCGGAATACGTCGACGAGCTGCGCGCGATGTCGCCCGGGCCGCTCACCGACCCGGCCCGCTGCCTCGCGGTCATCGCCAAGGGCGACGAGGTGCTGTCGTGGCGCGAGATGAGCGCGCGCTATGCCGCGTCGCCGATGCGCCTGCTCGACGGCAGCGACCATGCGCTGTCCGACTTCGACGACCAGATGCCCGAGGTCCTGGCCTTCCTCGGCCTCGCCGCGCCGGCCGCCCGAGCAGAAGTCACGTCATCCAGTGAGTGATCGTCCAGACGACGCGCCCCCAGACCTCGACGTTGAACCAGGTGAGCGCCAGCAGGCGTATCCACGCCGCGAGGCGTTTCGACCGTGCGCGCCAGACCTCGGCGTCGAACGCGATGAACAGGCCGAAGCTGAACGCGGCGCCCAGCAGGAGCAGGACGCCGATACCGGCCGCGATCCAGCGCAGGACGGTGACTAGCACTCGCCTCGCGACTCTCTCGGCATCCTCACCATGCCGGAGCGAGCTCCGCCAGGCCGGCCGGCGCCCGGGTTTCGTCCTCGAAGGTGACGATCTCCCAGGCCGACAGGTCCGCGAGCAAAGTGCGCACGAGCCGGTTGTTGAGCGCGTGACCCGACTTGAAGGCACGGTACGCGGCCAGCAGCGGATGGCCGGCGAGGACCATGTCGCCGATGGCGTCGAGGATCTTGTGCTTCACGAACTCGTCGCCGTAGCGCAGGCCCTCGCTGTTGAGAACCTTGAATTCGTCGACGACGACCGCGTTGTCGAGGCTGCCGCCGAGCGCGAGGCCGCGTGACCGCATCATCTCGACTTCCTTCGTGAATCCGAAGGTGCGGGCGCGCGCGATCTCCGACTTGTACTTGCCCGAGCCCATGTCGAAGACGAAGCGCTGGCCGGTCTCGCTCACCACCGGATGGTCGAACTCGATCTCGAAGCCGAGCGTGTAGCCGTCATGCGGCTCGAGCCGCGCCCACTTGAGCTGGTCGCCCTCGCCTTCCCTGACCTCGACCGCGCGCTTGACGCGGAGGAACCGCTTTGGCGCGTCCTGGAGCGCGATGCCGGCGCTCTGCAGCAGGAACACGAACGACGCCGCAGAGCCGTCGAGGATCGGCACTTCTTCGGCCGTGATGTCGACGACGAGGTTGTCGAGGCCGAGCCCGGCGCAGGCCGAGAGCAGGTGCTCGACGGTCTTCACCTTCGGCCCGTCGGGCTGACCGTCCGCCGACAGCGTCGTCGCCATCCGCGTGTCGCAGACGTTGAACGCATCGGCGCGGATGTCGACCGAGCGCGGCAGGTCGACGCGGCGAAAGACGATGCCGGCGTCGACCGGCGCCGGCCGCAGAGTCAGCTCGACCTTCTGCCCGCCGTGGACGCCCACGCCGACGGCCCGTGTCATGGCTTTCAGGGTGCGCTGCTTCAGCATCGCCCAATTCTCGCCGATGAGGCCGCCGAACCTGCAGCCGCGGGATTGACAAATCCCGCGGCCGAGCCTCAGTCCGCCTGCTTCCGCAGGAACGCCGGAATCTCGATCTCGTCCATGCCGTTGCTCGCCAGCGCGTCGACCTTCGCCGCCGCCGTGCGGCCCGTGCGCCACACGCTCGGCGTGTTGAGGCCGGTGTAGTCGTGCTGCTGCGGCTGCGAGACGTGCACCGGCTGGTTCAGCACCGGCAGGTTGTCGGTGCCGGTGCGCTGCACGCTGTGCACGACCTGGATCGACGGCTGCTGCTGCGCGCGCCGCGCCGGGCTGAGGCCGGTGGCGATGACGGTGACGCGCAGCTGGTCGCCGAGCGATTCGTCGTAGGCGGTGCCGTAGATGACGTGCGCGTCGTCGGCTGCGTAGCGGCGGATCGTGTTCATCGCGTTCCTGCTCTCCGAAAGCTTGAACGTGTTGCGGTTGGCCGCGATCAGCACCAGCACGCCGCGCGCGCCCGACAGGTCGATGCCTTCGAGCAGCGGGCACGCCACCGCGGCCTCGGCCGCCTTGTTGGCCCGGTCCGGACCCGACGCGATGGCCGTGCCCATCATCGCCTTGCCCGGCTCGCTCATCACCGTCTTCACGTCCTCGAAGTCGACGTTGACGAGGCCCGGGATGTGGATGATGTCGCTGATGCCGCCGACGGCGTTCTTCAGCACGTCGTTGGCGTGCGCGAAGGCCTGGTCCTGCGTGACGTCGTCGCCGAGGACGTCGAGCAGCTTGTCGTTGAGGATCACGATCAGCGAGTCGACATTGGCCTCGAGCTCGGCGACGCCGTTGTCGGCCGCCTTCAGGCGGCGCGGCCCTTCGAAGTCGAACGGCTTGGTGACGACGCCGACGGTCAGGATGCCCATCTCGCGCGCCACGCGGGCGATCACCGGCGCTGCGCCCGTGCCCGTGCCGCCGCCCATGCCGGCGGTGATGAACAGCATGTGCGCGCCGTCGATCGCCTGGCGGATGCGGTCGACCGCTTCTTCTGCCGCCGCCTTGCCCGCTTCCGGCTTCGCGCCGGCGCCGAGGCCGGTCGAGCCGAGCTGGATCAGGTGATGCGCCGCCGAGCGGTTGAGCGCCTGCGCATCCGTGTTCGCGCAGATGAAGTCCACGCCCTGCACGCCTTCCTGGATCATGTGCTCGACGGCATTGCCGCCGCCGCCACCCACGCCGATCACCTTGATCTGCGTGCCCATGCTGAACTCTTCGATCATTTCGATAGCCATCTCTTGCTCCAATCCGTTGCAGTTGCCTTGAGTCTTCGTTCGGTCGATCTTGGAAATACGTTCTTGATGTGATGTTCTCCCTCGGCTATCCGCTCGGCGGCGGGTCGTGGGCGTGGCGGTTCAGCGCCGGCGAAGTCGTGGTCATGGTCAGAAGTTCCCGAGGAACCAGTCCTTGGCGCGGCCGAAGAGCGTCTTCACCG